>JAFEBC010000729.1 GCA_018266095.1 Deltaproteobacteria bacterium | reverse complement strand
GTCGCGTACGTCCGCAAAGAGAAGGTCACTCTGGTCCAGGGTGCGATTCTACAGACTTGGCTGGAGTACGAAGAAAGGCTTGGTGGGCCCATCGGAGACGAGGGCTTCGCTGCGTCATCGATGCGCGCTCGGTGCCAGCGGTTTGCGAACGGCCTGGTCATCTGGGAGAACACAACCGATCCCGAAGGCAAACTGCTGGAGATTGGTGCTTGGCCGAGCTTTACGGTCGAGGCTCCAAAGGTGAGTGCTATTGCTGCCATCTTTGATTTGCGCGGTTCGACAGACTTGGCGAAGGAGGAACCCGAGTTGGTCGTCAAGCTGGCCAGAGTCTTGGAACGAAGCGTCCAGGAAGAACTGGAGAAGGGTAGTTGGGTAAGGGCTTCAACGGGCCCGTTCCTGAAGGGTACAGGAGACGGCGTATTGCTCGTCGCAGAAGTCAATGCTTCCACGTCTACGCGAAGACTCGGTGAGGAACTTGTGGCGACTTGCCTCAAGGTAGTCCGCAGGTTCAGGAGGACCGAGAATGCTCTTCCAATCGGCTGTGCTCTAGAGACCGGCAAGGTCCTGCGCGTTTTTCGCTACGGTAGGACGGACTACCTCGGCGGAGCGATCAATCAAAGCGGGAAACTCCAGTCGGTTGCGTGGAATGAACTCGTGGTCGGGCCCCGCCTGAGCAAGATATTGGGAATCGATGGGAAGCGAGGGAAGCGCCTCGGTAGCAAGGGCTGGCGCATCGACCCGAAAGCTTGACCTAGCAGGCTGGTCGTTCGGCCCTGTGGTCGTCACCCCGGCCCCCCCAAGACAAATGCCGTCCCGCTAGTATGACACGTACAACATTGAGACACGATGGCCGCATCGAGACGACCCTTGGTCCCAAACACAACAAAGCTCCGATCCCCTGCGGGATCGGAGCCTAGTTGGTGGCGGCGGGTGGACTCGAACCACCTACCTGAGGATTATGAGACCTCCGCTCTAGCCAGATGAGCTACGCCGCCTAAGCGTCTCCGAGCGGAAAACGGGCGCGGGATCTAGCAGCGCGCCCCGTCTGGGTCAAGCGAGGACTCTCCGCCCGTCCGAGGTGCGGCGGCAGCCCGCTCTACGCCGCCTCCATCGCCGTCGCGTAGAACCCGTCGAGGATGTCCTTGAACTTCGTCTCGACCACCTTGCGCTTCACCTTCAGGCTCGGCGTCAGGTCTCCGTCCTCGAGCGTCAGATCGCGCGGCAGGATGGCGAACTTGCCGATGCGCTCGTAGTTGGCGAGCTGCGCGTTGAGCTGGTCGATGTACGGCTTGATGAGGTCCTTCGTCTTCGGGTGCCGGGCGATCTCCTCGTACTTCGTGGTCCCCAGGCCGCTCTCCTTGGCCCACGCCGTGATCGCCTCCGGGTCCACGCTGACGAGCGCCGTGCAGAAGTTGCGGCTGTTCCCGTGCACCACGATCTGGCTCACGTACGGGCACAGCGTCTTGAAGCGGCCCTCGAGGTCCTGCGGCGCGACGTACTTGCCGCCCGAGGTCTTGATCAGGTCCTTCTTGCGGTCAGTGATGCGCAGGTAGCCGTCCGCGTCCAGCTCGCCGATGTCGCCCGTGTGCAGCCAGCCCTCGGCGTCGAGCGCCTCGGCGGTGGCCTCCTTGAGCCCGTGGTAGCCGCGCATGATGCCGCGGCCCTTGAGCAGGATCTCGCCGTCCTCCTTGGCGATCTTGATGTCGATGCCGGGCAGGGCAGGGCCCACGGTGCCGAACTTGTACTTCTGCGGCAGGTTCACGAACGACGCCGCCGAGGTCTCGGTCATGCCGTAGCCCTCGAGGATGAGCACGCCCATCGAGTGGAAGAAGATGCTCATGTCGCGCGAGAGCGGCGCCGAGCCCGACACGAAGAAGCGCAGCCGCCCGCCGAAGCGCTGCTGCAGCTTGGAGTGCACCAGCTTGGCCGCCAGCGCGTGCTGGAGCGCGAGCAGCGGGCCCGGCGACTCGCCCTTCTGCTGCAGCGCCGAGACCTTCTTGCCGACCTCCAGGCCCCACTTGAAGATGGCCCACTTCGCGCCGCCGCCGGCCTTCGCGCCGCCGATGACCTTGTTGTAGACCTTCTCGAAGATGCGCGGCACCGCCGACACAAACGTCGGCTTCACCTGGCCGAGCGACTCGACGAGCCGGTCCACGCGCCCATCGACCGCGGTCTGGAACCCGAGCCGGAACTGCGCCACCTGCAGCAGCTTTCCGAACACGTGCGAGAGCGGCAGCCAGAGGAACTGCACGTCCTCGGGACGCAGGAGGCCCATCTTGTCGATGGCCTCGCTCTCGAAGATCCAGCAGTCGTGCAAGAGCTCGACGCCCTTGGGCTTGCCCGTCGTGCCCGAGGTGTAGATGAGCGTCGCCAGCTTGTCCTTGGTGATGGCCGCGACGTTCGCCTCGTACTTCGCGGAGTCCTTCGCGTGCTCGGCCTTGCCCAGCTCCTCGAGCTCGGCCAGCGGGATCACCCAGCCCTCGTGCGACGGCGCGGCGTCGAAGGTGATGACCTTCTTCACGTTCGGCAGCTCGGCGCGCTTCTGCACGAGCTTGGCGACCTGATCCTTGTTCTCCGCGAACACGACCACGGTGCCCGAGTCCTGCAGGATGTACGCGCACTCGTCCGCGGTGTTCGAGGGATAGACCGTGGTGGTCGCGGCGCCGTGGCAGAGGATGCCGCTGTCCGCGATGATCCACTCGATGCGCGTCGAGGCCAGGATGGCGCAGCGCTCCTCGTTCTTCACGCCCAGCGCGCGCAGGCCGCACGCCACATTGCGCACGCGCTCGCCGAAGTCCTTCCAGCTCATCGGCTTCCAGGAGGACCCCTCGGAGGGCGTCAGGAAGGCGACGGAATCGGGCGTCTTGGAGATGCGCTCGAGGAGCAGCGCGCCGACGCTCTGGGCATTGCTGGATTCCATGCTGGGTGTCTCCTGATGAAAATCGATGATGGTGGAGCTGTACAGAGTAGGCGGACCGGAGACGAAAGCACACCCGAGCGCGCGATTCCACAAGATCCGCGCCATCCCAAGGATTCTCCCGGATGCGTCACGAGCCTTGAGCGCCGCGGGTCGTCATGCGAGCGTCACCCCGTGCCCATCTCGGCCTGCATGATCGTGCGCGACGAGGCCAAGCTGCTCGAGCGCTGCATCCGCGCCTTCGACGGGGGCTTCGACGAGCTCATCATCGTCGACACCGGCGCGGTGGACGACACGCTGGCCATCGCCAAGTCGCTCGGCGCGCGCACGCCGCGCTTCACCGAGTGCACCGGGCCCGACGGCAAGATCCAGCACTTCGCCATGGCCCGGAACGTGGCCTGCGACCTCGCCAGCGCCGACTGGATCCTCTGGATGGACGCCGACGACGTGCTGCAGCCCGGCGGCGCCAACAAGCTGCGCGAGGCCGTCGACCGCGGCGGCTTCTCGGGCCTGCAAGTCACCATCCGCTGGAACAAGGATTCGTGGCTGCAGACGCGCGTGTTCAAGAACGTCCCGACGCAGCGCTTCGTGGGCCGCGTGCACGAGTACCCGCGCATCAACGGCAAGGTGGACAAGGACCGCTCCATCGAGGTGCAGCACCTGCCCGACAAGACCGGCAAGGAGGGCTCCGTCGAGCGCAACCTGCGCCTCATGCGCATGGACTTCGCCGAGAACCCCAAGCACCAGCGCACGCTGTTCCACCTCGGCAACGCGCTGCGCATCAACAAGGAATTCGACGAGGCCATCGCCCGCTACGCCGACTATCTGGAGCTCGGCGGCAACTACCACCACGAGAAGTACCTCTGCGCGCACTACCTCGCGGTGTGCCTCTTCCAGCAGAAGAAGTGGCGCGAGGCCATCGACGCGGGCCTGCGCGCCGTCAAGATCGACCCGCGCTACGCCGAGGCCCACTGCCTCATCGCCGACTGCTACGGCGAGCTGCGCGAGTACGGCTTCTCGCGCCAGTGGTACCTGCAGGCCATCGCCTGCGCCGCGCCGCCGGCGGATTCGATCCTGTTTGTGGACGCGAAGAAGTACGACGCATACCCGAAGAAGGCGCTCGCGATCTGCGACGCGAAGTTGGCGAAGAAGAAGTAGCTGCCCGAGCTCCGGCCGAGCCCAACAAAAAGCTTCACAGGAAGGAAAGAAGGAAGGGGTGTGTCCTCTGCCTTCGAGTTCGCTGCTGATCCAGACTCAGGTTGCGTTGCCTGGAGGGAGCTCCGCTCGGACCGAGCCGCCCACGCCCGAGAGGACAGCGAACCAAATGCATTTCCTTCTTTCCTTCCTGTGAAGCAGTTCTCGCCGCGCAGGCACGCGTTCCAGGACTTACACCGGCCCGCCGCGGCTCGACTTGATGTGCGGGATCTTCGGCTCCAAGAGCGCCCCGCCCTTGCAGCACATCGGCGGATGCTGCGCCTCGGGCGCCGCGGACCACGACTGCTGGATGGCGCCGAAGAGCCGCGTGATCGCCATGCGCGACTCCGACTGGTTGCGCAGGAAGCGCGCGCCGACCTCATTGCGCTCCGTGCGCACGATCTCCACGCGGCCTAGCTCGGTCGGCCAATCGACGCTCGGCGAGAGGATCCGCATCTCCACCTGGTCGTTCAGGTCGATGCCGCTGATGCCCGCGAGCCGCGCGCCGCCGAGCGAGATGTCCACCAGCCGCCCCAGGTACGGCTGGCGATACTTGCGCAGCTCGATCATCACGTCGCAGCCGATGCGCTTCTGCTTGCGCGAGGCGAGGCCCACCTCGTCCACGCGGCGGGCGATGCGCGTGTCGCCGAACTCCAGCCACAGGCCCGGCATGGTGCCCTCGACGCGCGCGAGGACGTTGCCGCGGACGATGACCTCCTGGTCGCTGTCGGTGAACGAGATCGAGAGCAGCACCGGCGTCGCGCCCGGCAGGTTCAGGTGCTGGTCGCGGAAGAAGAACAGCGTGCGCCCGCCCTCGCCCTGATGGAAATGCTCGTTCAGTTCGGCGGGGGTGCCGAAGCGGTATCGCAGCAGGCTGGCCTTGGAGATCTTGGTCATGTCGCACATCCCCCTACTGGAATTGTACAGTATCCGGATTCAGACGCAAGCAAACGAGCCGGGACGCCGCCAAGCGTGCGATGCTGCAACGTCTTTCGACGGGGGTCGCTTCCGCGCCATGCCTGACGATCGCTACGACTTCGAGGAGGGCCACGACGGCCGGCGCGACGCCGAACGTGCCACCGCCTACGCGCGCAAGATGCTGGATCGGCTCAAGGTTTCGCACGCCGACCAGCAGGCGCTCTTCGCCGACCACGCGCAGGAGCGGCACCTCGTGGAGTTCGCGCTGGAGGTGCACCTGAACATCGCCTGGTACGCGCGCAAGATGAAGCAGCAGGAGACGGAGCAGACGTGGTCGCGCGTGTTCATCGTGGCGTTCGGCCTGTTCGGCATCAGCGCCATCCCCATCGCCTGGTACGCGAACCGCGACTCGACCAACTGGAACGCGATCTTTCTGCAGCTCACGGCGCTGCCCGCGGCGGGCTTCGGTGTGCTGCGCATGCTCTCGAGCCTGATGGGCACAAAGTCGCTCATCGGGTCCTTCTGGCGCGCGCGGGCCGAGCTCGGCGAGCTCCTCTACACGGTCGAGCAGAAGTGGACGGGCCAGGTGGCAACGGCGCGGCTCGTTGAACTGTGGACCGACCTCGACGCAGGCACGGCGCAGGCGCGGCACATCACGCGCGAGGAGCGGCAGCGCTTCTTCGACTCGATGCAGACGGCGGGAGACGTTCTCGCGCAGAGCCAGCAGGTGTTCGACGACGCGGCGGCGCAGTTCCGCACGGCGCTGGGGCCGGCAGCGAAGAAGGTGGCGCCGAAGGATGCGGTTGCGGAAGCGAAGGAGTAGCGGCGCGCGGTGCAACTCCTGCAGGGGTTGCTCGAGCGACGATTCACCGCAGAGACGCAAAAGCGCTGAAGGATTCGCTCGAGACAAACCAAGAATTCTGCGCTTCGGCGCCTCTGCGGTGAGTGATCGGGCGAGCACCTCAGCCCCAATCAACGCGCCGCTTTCTGGCTAGAGACCGCGCCCGACCAGCTCCGGAGCGGGCGCCGCGATGATCTCCGCCCCCGCGATGTGCCCCTCGCCCGCGAGGCCCTGCGCCGCGAGCATGGCGGCCTCCACGTCCGTCAGCGCGCCGCGCAGCACGAACCAGGCCTTGCCGCCGATGCCGCGCGCCAGGCGCAGCAGCTGAAGCTCCACATGCGCCGCCTTGCACGCCGCGTCTGCACAGCGAATCGCGCCCGCCACCGTGAGCAATTCCAGCACACCCACGCTCTCGCCCGCGCGCTGCGCAGACACCTTCGGCAGCCCCGCCGCACCCGCGCGCAAGGCCGGCAAGAGCTGCACGTCGGCCTGCGGGAGAAACAGCTTGTCGAGCAGCGAATCGCCCGCCGCGCTCACGGCCGCCTGCAGCGACTCCTCGACCTCAGCCACGCCGCCCGCGAACAAGAGGAGATACTTCCCCGGCGACGTCGGCCCGCACTCCAGGAGCTCGATGTGCGCCTTCTTCGCCGCCGCATCCGCTGCCACCAGCCCGCGCGCGAGCGAGGCGATCTCGACGAGCGCCAGAGCCGTGTGGGACGTGGCCGCGGGAGGGCTCATCTTGGGATCCGCTCGCGAACTACACGATGCGGAACTTGTCCTTGAGCGTGCAGCGGCGCTCGCGCGTGTACGTGAGCGCGGTGGTCAGGCCGTCGCCGGAGCTGCCCGCGATGGTCCACGCCGTGTGGCCCTCGCCGCCGACGCCCAGGCCCGCGAACGAGGGCGCGTTCTTCACGAACAGGCTCGTGTTCACCGCGCGCGCCATCTCGTGCAGGTTGTCGATGTTGCGCGAGTGCATGACCGCGGTGTGGAAGAACCCGTGCTCGGCCTTCACGCTCTCCTTGATGGCCGTCTGCACGTCGTTCACGCGCACCATCGGGAACACCGGCATCAGCATCTCGAGCTGCACGAACGGGTGCGACGCATCCACCTCGCAGAGGAGAATCCGCGGATCGCCATCCACGCGGATGCCCGCCGCCTGCGCGATCACGCTCGCGTTCTTGCCGATGAAGTCGCGCACCACGTGGCCCTCGGAGTCGACCACCGTCTTCTCCAGCCGCGAGAGCGCCGCGCCGTCCACCTCGAAGGCGCCGTTCTTGAGCATCTCGGCCTTGAGCTTGTCGGCGATGGACCGCACCGCGAACAATTCCTTCTCCACGATGCAGATGATGTTGTTGTCCATCGAGGCGCCGCGCACGACATCGCGCCCCGCCTGCGCCAGGTCGGCCGTCTCGTCGACGACCACGGGCGGATTTCCCGGCCCGGCGCAGATGGCGCGCTTGCCCGACGACATGGCCTGCTTGACCACCGCGCCGCCGCCGGTGACGACGACCACGCGGATGCCCGGGTGCTTCATCAGGGCCTGCGCGCTCTCGATGGTCGGGTCGGCGATGCAGCAAATCAGGTCCGGCGGCCCGCCGTTGCCGACGATGCACTCGTTCAGCCAGCCGATGACGAGCCGCGAGATCATCTTCGCGCCCGGGTGCACGTTGAACACGACCGAGTTGCCGCCCGCGATCATGGAGATGGCGTTGTTGATCACCGTCTCGCTGGGGTTCGTGCTCGGCGTGATCGACCCGATGACCCCGAACGGCGCGCGCTCGTGCAGCGTGAGCCCGTCATCGCCGGTGAAGGCGATGGTGCGCAGGATCTCCATGCCCGGCGTCTTCAAGATGGCCGTGGTGTTCTTGGCGATCTTGTCGCTCACGCGGCCCAGGCCCGTCTCGGCGACCGCCTTGTTGGCGATCTCCTCCACGCGCTCCAGGCACACCTTGCGGATCGACGCGATGCACTTGGCGCGCACCTCGAGGTCCGTGTCCTTCCAGATGTGGAACGCGCGCGTGGCCGCGGTCACCGCCGAGTCGATGTCGGGGAAGATGCCGTTCTGCTGGCTGCGCACGTAGGCGGGCGCCGCTGCTGCCTTGGGCGCGCCACCCTGGGCCGACGACAACTTCTCGACGACCTTGCTGACGAGCTGATCGATCTGCTCCGGCGAGAGAGACATGAACAAATCCTCGCTGCGCGCGAAGCGCACGAACTACTTCGTGTACGTCTGCTTGCCCTCGTGCTCGATGATGTCGACGATGGCCATGATGGTGGCGTCGACCGGGCGATCCTTGGTGACGCGCGTCTGGCGCGCCGACGAACCCGAGGCGTAGAGCACGACCTCGCCCACACCGGCACCGACGGCGTCGATGGCGACCACCAGCGAACCCGTGGCCTTTCCTTCGGTGTCGGCGTTGCGCACGAGCAGGAACTTCAAGCCCTTGAGCTCGTCCTCTTTGCGCGTGGAGACCACCGTGCCGACGACGCGACCGATGAGCATGGCCTAGTCCTTTCGAAAGCCGACGGCGAGGAACAGCGCCCCGCAGCCCATCAGCCCCACGCTGGCAGCGCGAAAGAGCAGGCCGGCGGGCGCGAAGTACCACAGCGCCGCACCGGCAGAGGACATGGCGAGGCCGATCTTTGCCCGGCCGTTCACAGCTACTTCTTGGCGGCCGCCGCCGCAGCGCGGCCGAGGGGCAGCGCCAGGTCGATGTTCTCGTGCGGACGCGGAATCACGTGCACGCTGACGAGCTGTCCGACGCGCTCGGCACCACGCGCACCGGCCTCGACCGCGGCCTTGACCGCCGCGACGTCGCCACGGACGATCGCGGTGACGTAGCCGCCGCCGATCTTCTCGTAGCCGACCAGCTCGACCTTGGCGGCCTTGACCATCGCGTCGGCCGCTTCGACCATGCCGACAAAGCCCTTGGTTTCGATGAGGCCCAGTGCGTCTGCCATTCGCGCAAACTCCCAGAATGAGGGGATGTCACGGGTAGCACGCAGCCGAAGGGGGTGCAAGCAGAACGCGCAGTGTCCTTGGGCGATCCGTGCGCGCGCCGCGGGCGCCGATTCGATGCTAGCGTTTTGGGCATGCGATGGTTTGCCTTGCTCCTGGTGGCGTGCGCCGCCTGCGCCACACCTCAGCCTGCCGCGCAGCTCGAAGGGCCGCCCCCGAAGCGGGAGTTTGACGCGGAGAAGGGGATGATCGAGCGCGCCCTCGCCTCGTTCCACGCGGGCGCCTACATCGAGGCCGGGCGCCAGCTCGAGGAGTTCTGCGCCCACATGCCTCCGGGAGTGACGGCGCCGCTAGCGACCGCGGGCCGCGCATACCGCCTCGGTGGCGACTTCGCCTCGGCGAGGCGCGTCTACGGCCAGGTGCTGAAGGTGATGCAGGAGCGGCACGACGAGGAGGGAGTGGACGCCACGGCGAAGGCGCTCGACGAAGTGGTCCGCGCGGAGACAGCGGCAGGCAAGCCTCTGTCGCATTTTCCGGCCGCGACCAAGGCCGAGCCGCTCGTCGCCGTGCTGGAGTTCAAGCTGCGCAAGCCGGATCAGGAGAAGCCGGCGTTCACCCCCGACACGAGCTTCCTCACAGATGTCCTGCGCACCGCCGCCGCCGACGCCGAGCTGCAAGTGATGACGCGCGAGAACGTCAGCGTGCTCCTCAAGCTGCAGGGCTACACGCCGTCCGATTGCGTCGATCAGTGCGAGCTCGACACCGGCCGCATGCTGGGCGCGGACTACCTCATCACCGGCGAGCTCTCGGGCGAGGGCGACGACAAGCGGCTCTCGGTCGCCCTGCACAGCACGTCGACGGGCCGGTTCCTCTCGGGATTGCAGCTCCACGGGGCGAACGTCAGCGCGCTGGAGGCCGACCTGAAGGGCGGTTCGGCCAAGCTGTTCAAGCGCCTGCGCGACGAGCAGGACAAGCACGACGCCGGACACAACGCCGCGACCACGGACAAGCCTTCGCCATGACCACACTGAGTCTCCGCCCTGCCACCGCCGCAGACCTCGACGCCCTTGTCGCGCTCGTCAACTCCGCGTACCGCGGCGAATCCAGCAAGAAAGGTTGGACCACGGAGGCCGATCTGCTCGGCGGCCAGCGCACCGATCCGGTGAGCCTCGGCAAGACCATGGGCGCGCCCGACAACGTCATCCTGGTCCATGAATCCGAGGGCCGGCTGCTCGCCTGCGTGCACCTCGAGAAGCACGGCGAGCAGGGCGCGTACTTGGGCATGCTCACCGTCGAGCCCACGCTGCAGGCGGGGGGCTTCGGCAAACGCCTGCTCGCCGCGGCCGAGGAGTGGGCGCGTACGCAGTGGGGCACGCGGTCGATCCACATGACCGTCATCCGTCAGCGCAAGGCGCTCATCGCCTGGTACGAGCGGCGCGGGTACCGGCTCACGGGCGAGACCAAGCCCTGGCCGTATGGCGACGACAGCTTCGGATTGCCGAAGGTGCCGGACCTCATCTTCGAGGTGCTGGAGAAGGCGCTGTAGTCGCCCTCAGGCCCACGGATTCACGAGCTTCACGCCCGTCGGGCCGAAGCCGGTCTCGTTGCGCGCCGCCACGGTCAGCCCGTGCGCGAGTGCCGTGGCGCACAAGAGCCCGTCGATCGGATGAAGCGCGCGCCCCTTCCAGGTCGCTTCGCCGGACAAGTCGCTCCAACGCAGCGCGATCTCTGCGGTGACGTCGAGCGTGTTCTCCTCGAAGCGCTCGCGCAGCTCGTCGAGGAGCCCGGCGAGCTCGCGGCTCTTCTTCCCGGCAGGCAGCTTGGCGATTCCGCGCTGGATCTCGCCCAGCGTGAGGACGCTGATGAACAGATCCTCAGGGGCCATTCCGCCGAGCCAGGACACCACGCCTTCCGAGGGAGACGGCCTCCAGAACTCCGAGATGACGCAGGTGTCGAGCAGCGTCCTCACAGATCGTGCTCGCGATCGCGCGCGGCCGGGCGGTCGATGACCTTCCCCAGCGCCTGAAAGACGGGGCGGCGCAGGAAGTCCACCAGCGGCTCTGGATGCTTCGTCTGTCGTTCAAAGTCGGTGATGGACACCACCACGGCGATGCGGGCCATGGAACAGAAGCAAACTGGCCGCTCCCTCCAGAAGGAGAGACGCGGCCAGGGAGCTTTGGAACGATGAATAGGACTGCGCGCTTACTTCCCCGCGATCGCCGCGATGGCGTCACCCGCGGCCTTCGACGCCGAGTCGATCTCGCTCTCGGTGCCCGCCATGTACAGACGGCCGAACGCGCCGAACGGCGTGACGTCGATGAGGCGCACGTTCGCGGCCTTCTCGGCCTCGTTGGCGGCGAGGATGGCGTACGCGGCCGGCTCGGTCTCCATGATGAAGAGGCTCTGGCCGGGCTCGATGAGCGAGCCGAAGCGGATCTTGTCGATGATCATCGCGTGCATCGGCTCGATGGCGCGGATGATGGTGTTCGACACGACCTTCGGCTTGATGCGGTCGCCTTCCTTGGCGCCGAGGTGCCCGAGGATGAGCTCGCCCGCGCTGCGGACCTCGCCCTTGTCCTCGTGGTGCACCTCCAGCATGCCGAAGGCGCGCTCGACGACCAGCGTGCCGGCGAACACCCGCGTGCCCTTGAGCGCCACGTCGGTGACCTTGTGGATGGCCATGCCGGGCGCGATCTCGACGAAGAGCGAGGCCACGCCGGGGACCGGGAAGTACCCGCGGCAGGTGGTGCAGATGTGCGCAGCGAGCTGAGGCTGGAGCGAGTCGAGGAAGACGTAGGCGCGGAGGCTGGTCTGGGACACGGGCGGGTTGCTCCTCGATGGATGTGCGCGGCCGGACGACCGAGGTAGCACGGCGCCGTCCGACCGGCAACGGGGAAGCTCGTGCACGTGAGGGTCGCCGGCCCGCGCAAGTCGGGCACGCGGCTGCGCAACGTCGGGGTCGGTGATCGCACCCGCGACCACCTCGGCGCACGTTGGGGCAAGTCGTTCCACAGAGTGGGAGCGTCAAGCCGCACGACCGTCGAATTCCGCACAAAAGGACCGAAATGGGAGGCGCCGATGACAGGAATTGTCACCCGTCCGCGGGGCGACACCCCGGCCGTTCACGCCCCGTCAGAGGCATGACGACTGAGAAAAATCTGGCCCGCAGCTTGCTCAAGAGCGCGCTCGACGTCCGGGGGGATGTCCTTGGAGATTTCCAATCGTGATCACACCGACGCACTTCGCAGCAGTCCGCCGGATGTCCTCCCTCCTCGCAGCACCCGCGCTCGCGATGCTCGTGGCCTCCTGCGGCGGCACGCCGACGGGCAACGACAAGGGCTTCGCCACCCGCAGCCGCGACACGCTCTCGCCCATCACGCTCCCCGGCACGGTGGGCAAGGGCGCGGCCATCAAGACGGCCTGCCATCAGCTCTCGGGCGGCAACTGCACGCCGACGCAGATCCAGACCGTCGCCGGCGCGGTGACCATGCTGAACCTGACACCCACCAGCACGCCGCCGGTGGTGCAGAGCTGGACCTCGAGCAAGCCGCTCGCGTGGACGGACCCCACCAACATCGACGCGGGCCAGTACAGCTCGAGCTCGTCCACCTTCGGCAACATGGTCGGCATCTTCGCGGCCGGCACGCTCGTCCACCACTCGCCCTGGAGCTTCTCGGGCTACATCAACGTCGGCGCGGCCAGCACGCGCTCGTTCACGGTCGGCTCGGACGACGGCTTCATGCTCGCCATCAGCAACGGCTCGACGGTGGTCACTTCGACCAAGGACGCGCCGCGGTCGTTCGGCTACGGCGACTCGTCCGCGCAGACCTGGTCGACCGTCACCTTCCCTTCGGCGGGCCTCTATCCCTTCGAGATCATCTATTACGAGAACGAGGGCCAGGAGGGCGTGCAGTTCATCGCCGCCTCGGGCACGCCCAGCGGCCTGCCGGGCTCGGGCCTGGGCGGCCTGCACGGCTGGGGCATCGTCCCGGCCTCGATGGTCTACGCGCCCGACGTGAGCGCGACGCTCGCCTGGACGAACGGCTCCAGCACCTCGACCACCGCGGTCGTGGGCACGGGCACGGTCATCAAGTACGCGGCCACGGTCACCAACAACGGCACGGTGCCGACGCCGTCCACGCTGACCTACACGGTGAGCCTGCCGACCGCGACCTTCTCGGCGGCGAGCGCGACGGCGCCCTGCACGAGCAGCACCGTGGGCGCGAACTTCGTCGTGACCTGCACCATGTCGGCGCTGGGCGTCGGCGCGAGCACCACGCTCAACTACCAGGCCACGCTCGGCACGGCCTCGAACGGCCAGGTCATCGACACGCAGGGCGTGGTCACCGGCCTCTCCACGGCGCCCGAGATCGCGGCGGCCGTCGGCGACACGGTCGGTATGTACATCTATACGACCTCGACGCAGACGGGCGGGGCGGCCACCAGCACCAACACGGGCAACG
>JAFEBC010000728.1 GCA_018266095.1 Deltaproteobacteria bacterium | reverse complement strand
TGCGCGAGGCCCAGGAGGGCGCGGATCGCGTGGCCCTCATCGTGCGCGACCTGCGCGGGCTGGCGCGCGGCTCGGACGAGCAGCGCGTGCACCTGGACCTGCTCGAGGTGCTGCGCTCGACGGCGAAGATGGCGCAGAGCGAGATCCGCCAGCGGGCCCGGTTGGCGATGGAGCTGGAGGCGACGCCGCCCGTGCTGGGCAACCCGGCGCGCCTCTCGCAGGTCTTCCTCAACCTGCTCATCAACGCCGCGCAGGCCATCCCGCCGGGCGACGCCGCCCGTCACGAGATCCGGCTGCGCAGCGGGCGCACCGACGACGGCCAGGCCTTCGTCTCGGTGAGCGATTCGGGCACGGGGATCCCGCCCGAGGTGATGCCGCGCATCTTCGACCCGTTCTTCACCACCAAGCCGGTCGGCGTCGGCACGGGCCTCGGCCTCTCGGTGTCGCACGCGATCGTGACCGGCATGGGCGGCGCCATCGACGTCGCGAGCGAGCCGGGCGCGGGCACGACCTTCACGGTGCGCCTGCCGGCGAGCGAAGGCACGGTCGTCTCCAAGCCGCCGCGCGCGGAGCCCGCGATCCGCGCGGTCGAGCGCCGGCGCATCCTGGTGGTGGACGACGAGCCCCTGGTGGCGGCGGCGGTGCAGCGCGCCCTCCAGAGCGAGCACGACGTCGTCGTCGTGCACTCGGGGCAGGCGGTGCTCAACACGCTGCGCGCCGGCGGGAAGTTCGACGGCCTCGTGAGCGACCTCTTGATGCCGGAGATGAGCGGCATGGACCTGCACCGCACGCTGCAGAGCGAGGAGCCCGCGCTGGCCCGGCGCACCGTGTTCGTCACCGGCGGCGCCTTCACCGAGACAGCGCGCACGTTCCTGGCCAATCCGGGCCTGCTCGTCCTGGAAAAGCCGTTTGAACTCGACAGGTTGCGCGCGGCGGTGCGCGAGAGCCTCCAGCGGTAGGCCGGCCAGGTCTCAGACGATTTTCGGCAGAGGTCTCAGACGATTTCTGGCGCCGGCGGGCCCTCGGTCACGAGCGTTGTTGATCTCCTCCACGCACCGTGTTAGATCGCGCGCCCTTTCTTTTTTCGGGCACTTACCGCACCACGCAAGGCCACACCGCCAAACCCATGCTGCTCCCTGCCCAGGGGCGGCGGCGGATGGACCTTCGAGGAGAATGCAAGATGTCGATGCAGACCACCACGCTGTCCGCCCAGATCCGCACCGCCTCCGGCAAGGGCCCCGCCCGCCAGCTCCGCTTCAAGGGGCTCATCCCGGCCGTCTGCTACGGCAAGAGCGACAAGCCGGTGCACCTCGCCGTGGACCCGGAGAAGCTCGCCGAGGCCATCGCGACGCCGCACAAGTTCAACACGGTGATCAAGCTCGAGATCGAGGGCGGCCAGAGCCGCACCGTTCTCTTCAAGGACTACGAGAAGGATCCGCTGGACGGCCGCGTCCTCCACGCCGACTTCCTCGACGTCCGCATGGACCAGGAAGTGGTCGTGCAGGTCCCCGTCATCCTCACGGGCCGTCCGGCTGGCGCCGCTGAGGGCGGCATCCTGCAGCAGGTGGCGCGCACCCTGCCCGTCCTCTGCCTCCCCGGCAACATCCCGGTGAAGATCGAGGTCGACGTCTCGCACCTCAACATCGCCGAGTCGATGCACGTCTCCGACATCAAGGCGCCCGCGGGCGTCAAGTTCAAGGTCGACGGCGGCGCGACGATCGCGGTCGTGGCGATCCCGGAGAAGGAGGAGGTCAAGGCAGTGGTGGCGGCTCCTGGCGCCGAGGGCGCTGCCGCTGCTGTCGGTGCCGATGGCAAGCCGGCCCCCGAGGGCAAGGCTGCTCCGGATGGCAAGGCCGCTCCGGCCGCTGCGGGCAAGGACGCGCCCAAGGCCGCCAAGAAGTAACCGGTGCGGCTCCTGGTCGGCCTGGGGAATCCGGGCGGCAAGTACGAGCGCACGCGGCACAACGTGGGCTTCCGGGTGGCCGAAGAGGTCGCCCGGCTCACGAACGCGGCGCTCGACCAGAAGCGCTGGTCCGCGATCTACGGGACCGGCCGTCTGGGCCAGGAGCAGGTCGCCATCCTTCTGCCTCAGACGTTCATGAACTTGAGCGGCGAGGCGGTGGGCCAGGCGGCCAGATTTTGGAAGGTCCCTGCCAACGAAGTCGTCGTCGTCCACGACGAGCTCGACTTCGACTTCGGCAGGCTGGCCGTGAAGCCAGGCGGCGGCGACGGAGGCCACAACGGCCTCAAGAGCATCCGCCAGCACCTGTCGGGCGACACCATCCGCGTGCGGGTGGGCATCGGCCGGCCACCTCCCGAGTGGGACCCGGCGGATTGGGTCCTCTCGAAGTTCGACGGGGCGCAAGAGAGCGCCCTGCAAGGTTCGGAAGGGCTCATCGACCGCGCAGCAAGGGCAGCGATGGCGGCGATGACAGAAGATTTGAAGCTGGTGATGAACCGCTTCAACGCAAGGAAGTAGGAAGGCAAGCGCAGTCGCAGTGAACGCAGTCGCAGCAAAGAAGCGAACGGCAATTCCCTCGCTGTCGGCACTGACCGGCAGCAATCCCAAGAGGCTAGAAACAATGTCCGAGACCCAGACTCCAGCGAGCGCGCCTTCGCACGCCGCTGGCTTGCGGCTCCGCGAGTACGAGACCCTGTTCCTCATCCGCCCCGACCTGGCCGAAGACCTCGTCGACAAGGTGGTCGAGCGCATGCGCGGCGTCGTGAACCGCGACGGCGGCAAGGTCCTGAAGATCA
>JAFEBC010000727.1 GCA_018266095.1 Deltaproteobacteria bacterium | reverse complement strand
GTTGCGGTTCTGCGACGAGAGCCAGCGCTCGCCCTTCCCTGCCTTGCGGCTGGCGACGCCCAGGCACATCGAGCAGCCCGGCGGATCCACGCGGAAGCCGTGCCGCTCGTACGTCGCGATGAGGCCCGCGTCGCGCAGGTTCTTCTCGATCGACAGATCGCCCGGCACCACGATCTGCTTGTCGGTGCCCGCGCGCGGCGTCCAGCCCGGCTCCTTCTCCTGCGCCTCGAGCACGAGCGCGGCCAGGACGAGCTCCTCCTCCGCCGTCGTGCACGCGCCGATGAAGAGGCCCTCGAGCGGAATGCCCTTGGCCTCGCTCACGCCCTTCACCTTGTCCGGCGAGAACGGCAGCGCCACCTGCGGCTCGAGGTCACTCAGCGAGATCTGGTAGCGCGCGAGGTACGGCGCGTCGTGATCGGCGCGAAAGGTCTGCATCGGCTGCGTGGCCTTGGGATCATCCACGTCCAGCCGGCCCGCGAGCCAGCGCGCGGTCACCTCATCCGCCTCGAAGATGCCGTTCAGCCCGCCGAACTCCGCCGTCATGTTGGCGATGGCGAAGCGTGAATCCGTCGAGAGCTGCGCGACGCCCGAGCCGCGGTACTCGACCGAGCGCTCCATCGCCACGGTGTTGCGCCCGAGCAGGCCCAGCGTGCGCAGGATGACGTCCTTGCCCGCGATGCCGAACGGCAGCGTGCCCGAATACTCGACGCTGATGGCCTCCGGCACCTCGAGCCACGACGCGCCCAGCACCATGGCCACCGCGATGTCCGCGCCGCCCAGGCCGATGGAGAACGCGCCCAAGCCGCCGTGCGACGACGTGTGCGAATCCGCGCCCAGCACCACGTCGCCGGGCCGCACGAGATCCCGATAGAACTTGGTGTGCAGGATGGTCTGATTCGAATCGTAGAAGTGCTTGATGCCGCTCTCCTGCGCGAACGACTTCGAGAGCTGCACGAGCTTGAGCGTGCGCTTGTCATTCGCCAGCGTCTGCGGATCGACGGTGTGATCGACGGCCAGGAAGAACTTGTCCTTGTCGAAGAGCTTGGGCCGCCCCAGCAGCGAATACGTGCGGTCCATGCCGTTCCACGCGAGCTCGCTGGCGATGGTCCAATCGACGCCGACTTGCAGCACGTCGCCGGCCTGCACCCAGGGACGCGCGAGGCCCTTCGCGTGAGCGGCGAGGATCTTCTGTGTGAGCGTCATCGGGCGGCGGACGGGCGTGGACATGTGCGGCCTCGGTGTGTGAGCGGGTGGGTTTTGGCTGAGATCGAGGCGAGGCGCAAGCGGCGCCGCGGTCACGCAGGCTGCGCGCGGGAGGACGTTGGTCGATACTGGTGCGCGCGATGTTCCTGGACCAGTGGCTCGACTCGTTCCTGCACACCACGCCGTGGACCGCGTTCGCGATCTCGCTGGCGCTGAACACGGCCGTCTTCGCGGGTTCGCTCTTCGTGGGCGCGCTCTTGCAGCGCCTCTTCGCCTCGCGCGCCGTCTCGCCACCGCCCTCGCCGATCACCTCGCACGAGCTCGCGCTCGCGGCCTGCACCGTGTTCTTGAACAGCGTCGTGCTGCACGCGGGCTGGCTCCTCTGGCGCGCGAAGCGCGTCCATCTCGAGCCGCAGCTCGAGTACGAATTCGCCGCGCTCCTCGGTGGACTCTTCGGCGCCGTCCTCATCGCCCTCGTGATGGACGGCCTCATGTACGCGCTGCACCGCGTGGCGCACCACCGGCTCGTGTATTCGCTCCTGCACGCGCCGCACCACCGCTACTCGAACGTGCGCCCGCTGACGCTCTTCGTGCTGCATCCGGCGGAGACGCTCGCGTTCGGCGGCCTGTGGCTGGTCGTGCTCCTCGTGCTGCAGCCGGGCTGGTGGGCGATCGTGTTCTACCTCTCGTTGAACACGCTCTTCGGCGTCGTCGGCCACACGGGCGTGGAGCCGATCCCGCCCTCGTGGAGCCGGTTTCCCCTCTTGAACCGCATCGCGGGCGGCGAGGTGCACGCGCGGCACCACCAGGAGCCGACGCGGGCGTTCGGGTTCTACACGACGGTGTGGGATCGGTTGTTCAAGACAGAGTGATACGCTCTGCCCCATGACTCCCTGGTCCGAGCGCTTGGGCGCACTCGACGCTCTCTTCCTCGATCTCGAAGACCGCTCGGCGCACATGCACGTGGGCGCGCTGACCCTCTTCGAGGGCACGCCGCCCCCGTACCGCGACTTCTTGAAGCTCATCGAGAGCAAGCTGCCGTACGTGCCGCGCTACCGGCAGCGCCTCATGTTCGTGCCCTTCAGCCAAGGGCGCCCAGTGTGGATCGACGAGAGCGACTTCGACCTCGAGTTCCACGTGCGCCACACCGCGCTGCCCTCGCCGGGTGGACTGGCCGAGCTCAAGAAGCTCGCGGGACGCCTGTTGTCGCAGCGGCTCGATCGCGACAAGCCGCTCTGGGAGATGTGGCTCGTGGAGGGCCTCGCGCAGGGCGGTTTCGCCATCGTGTCCAAGTCGCACCACTGCATGATCGACGGCGTGTCGGGCGTGGACCTCGCGGCCATCCTGCTCGATCCCGAGGCGAGCGATGCGCCGCCGCCGCCGCCCGAGCCGTGGAATCCGCGGCCCGCGCCGACCGTGGCCGAGCTGCTCGTCACCTCGATGAAGGAGCAGATCGCGCACCCCTTGAAGTTCGCCAAGGAGGCCATCGAGGGCTCGAGCGGCGGCTCGGTCGGCGACGCGCGCAAGCTGCTCAAGGACCTGGTGTCGAACGTGAAGCCGCTCTTGGGCCTGGCGCAGATGGGCCTCGCGCCGCCGACGAGCCTGAACGTGCCCATCGGGCCGCACCGCAAGTTCGAGTGCGTGGACTTCTCGCTGTCCGAGGTGAAGCAGGTGCGCGCGGGCCTGGGCGGCACGGTGAACGACGTCATCCTCGCGTCGGTGGCGGGCGCGCTGCGCACGTTCCTCACCCGGCGCGGCGAGACGCTGGGGCCGGACCTGCGCGTGATGGTGCCCGTGAGCGTGCGGCCCGAGAGCCAGCACGGCGCGCTCGGCAATCAGGTGTCGGCGATGTTCTGTCCGCTGCCCGTGGCCGATGCCGATCCCGCGTCGCGGCTGCGCAAGGTGCGCGAGGCGATGAAGGGCCTGAAAGAGAGCGGGCAAGTGATGGGCGCCCAAGCGCTCTCCAGGCTCGGCGACTTCGCGCCGCCCACGATCCTGGCGCAGGCCGCGCGGCTGCAGTCGGTGACGCGCATGTTCAATGTCGTCGTGACGAACGTGCCCGGCCCGCAGTTCCCGCTCTATCTGCTCGGGCGGCGCATGAAGGCCGCGTATCCGCAGGTGCCGCTCGCGGCGATGCAGGCCGTGGGCGTCGCGCTCTTGTCGTACGACGGGAACATCGGCGTCGGCCTCCTGGGTGACGCCGATCAGGCGAAGGATCTCCCCGAGCTGGCGCACGATCTGCGCGCGGCCATGAACGAGCTGCTCGCGGCCGCGGGCGCGCACGTGACGGTCGAGCTCTCGCAGCCGGCGCCGAAGATCACCATCCCCGAGCCGGCCTCGCCGCCCCAGACCGCGAGCGCGACGCCGCCCGCCGGCACGAACTCCAACGGCACGGCGCACTGACCGCCCGCGCACTCTTCCTCGCCCACCTCGAAGGATCCGCCCCCGAATGCCGACCACCGTCCGCGACGGACTCAAGCTGCGCTACCGCACCTTCGGCGACCCCCAGTCGCCGCCGCTCTTGCTCGTGATGGGCCTGGGCCTCTCCAGCGACGGCTGGGACGTGCTGCCCGACAAGCTCTCCAAGAGCTTCCACGTGATCACCTTCGACAACCGCGGCACGGGCGAGTCCGATACGCCCAAGCGCCCGTTCCACATGGGCGCACTCGCCGACGACGCCGCAGCCGTGCTCGACGCGATGTCCCTGCGCACCGCGCACGTGTTCGGGATCTCGATGGGCGGCATGATCGCGCAGGAGCTCGCCATCCGGCACCCGCACCGCATCCGGCGCCTCGCGCTGGGGTGCACGTTCGCGTCGTGGCTGCGCAGCAAGAAGCCGAACACGAAGACGGCGATCGAGTTCATCCAGATCGTCACCGCGCAGAAGGACCAGATCGACTTCACCAAGCTGGGCCTCATCCTGACCTCGCCGGAGTTCATGAAGTCGGCCGAGGCGGCGCAGGCGTTCGCGCGCTGGAGGAAGCACGCGGAGTCGGGCCGCGCGCGCAAGAAGGCGTGGCTGCAACTGCTCGCCATCAGCGGACACTCGACGTGGCGGCGGCTCGATCAGATCACGGCGCCGACGCTGGTGATCGCGGGCGACCAGGATCGCATCGTGCCCATCGAGAACTCGCGCAAGCTGGCGGAGAAGATCCCGCACGCGCGCATGCTCGTCATCCCGGGCGCGGGGCACGTGTTCCCGCTGGAGAAGGAAGCCGAGACGGTGCAGGCGCTGACGGAGCACTATCTCGCTGGGGAGAATTAGATGCCGCTCGCGACGCGCCGAACGTGCGATCCCCTCGAGCCTGAGCGGGCGAACCCTCCGCGTCCCCGCGCCCCCGCGTTGAGGCTCTTGCCCTTGCTGTTGCTCTTGTCCTCGCTCACGAGCGCGTGCGGCCCGAAGATCCTCGACCCGGGCCCGCCCGCCGAGAAGCCGAACTCGCCCGAGCGCGTGACCGTGCTCGACGCGCGCAAGGTGTCGCCGGTGCTGCCGCCGGGGCTGGCGGTGGACGATTCGCAGAAGGACCGGCACGGGCGCATCAAGCGCGCGCTGACCGTGTCGGCGCCGTGGGAGAAGCTGTTCGACCTCGCGCTCGAGGCCGAGTTCGGCGCGACGGGGATGTTCTCGGAGGACGAGGTGGTGAACACGCTGCGCAGCGAGGCGGCGCGGCGCGGCGCGGATGTGATCGTGCTGCTGCCGCACGCGGAGGCGGTGGCCCTGCGCGGCAGCGTGGAGAAGGCGGACGAGAACGCCAACGCGAACGCCAACGCCAACGCAAACGCCAACACCAACGCGAACGCGAACGCCAACGCCAACGCGAACGCCAACGCGAACGCCAACGCTCCCGCGCAGAGACCTGCCGCGGCCGTGATCGACGACGCCGCCAGGTCCCTCGGCTACACCGTCTCCTCCCTCAACGCGCACATGGATCTGCACGCGCCCGCGCCCATCGACTTCACGCTGCGCAAGGGCACCTGCTACGCGCTCGTCGTCGCGCTCGAGCCGGGCGCCAGGCTCTTGCCCGAGCTGTCCCCCGCCGTCGTGGTCACCCAGCGGCCCACGCTCGCGCGCAGGCTCGCCGCGCAGCCGTTCGAGCTCGTGGAGCAGAAGTTCGCCGAGCACCGCAACGTGTCGGCCGAGCTGGGCTGCGCCCTCGGCGAGGCGCGCGTGGGCGTCGCGTTCGACGTGATGGATCCGCTCGGCAGCGGCGTCGCCGTGGTGCAGTTGCTCGAGCGCCAGGTGCCCGAGGCTGAGCTCAAGGACATCACCAAGCGCCACCGCGAGCTGGAGAAGCTGCGCGCGGGCGACGCGGCCGAGCAGCAGAAGTCGTGCGCCGTGTGCGATTCGGCGCTCGAGGGAAACAAGGGCAAGCGCGAGGAGCACGCGCCGTGGCGCGCGTGCTTGAAGCTCAACGGGATGAAGCCGAGCGATTGCCCGTAACGACGCCGCTCGGGTCGCCGGCCTCCGCCGCGACCCCTACCGATACGGCAGAAACAGCTCGCCCTTCCGCCCTGCCTCGCGCAGCGGCGTGCCCGCCTGGCTCATCCGCGCCGCGTGCGGCCCGATCGCGAACCCCGTCGGCTGCGAGCGCCGGTACCGCACGCGCAGGAACGTCTGCAGCTCGAGCGTCAGCCGGCGCAGCTTGTCCGGCTTGCCGCCCGTGCGCGAGTAGTCGCCCGACATCTCGAGCTCGCACCAGAAGTAGCCGGAGCGCAGCTCCTCGTCCTCCATCTGCGAGCGGCAGAAGTACACGACCGGCGACCGCAGCTCGTCGATCTTCCAGCGGCCTTTGTTCTGCCCGCGCTTGATGGGATAGCCCTCGACGTCGCCGACGGCGAAGTAGTAGCCGGGCTCGGTGAGCGTGGCGGCGGCCTCGGGCACGACCTTGCCGGGCTTGCGGCCGGGCTCGGTGAACTCCGGGTAGAGGTCGAGCTCCCAGTTGGCCAGCTTCTGGAACAGCTCGCGCTCGTCGTCCGGCGACATGAAGAAGTTGAATTGCTGAGCCATGCGGTCGCGCTACTCCGGCTTCGTCGGCGGCAGCGGCGCGTGGTTCTCGGCGGCCTCGAACAGCGCCACCACTTCGCTCTCGCGGATGTCGAACGCGTTCTGCAGCGCCTTGAGCACGGCCAGCTCCGACGGGTGCGCGCGGTGGTCGGCCATCGCCACCGAGCACGCGAGGCCGAAGGCGAGGTTGCGCGAGGCCTGGTCCGGCAGCCGCTGCGAGAGCGTGGGCAGGATGTGCCCGAGATCCTTCGCCTTGGCCACGTTCTTGGCCGCGTGCGAGATGGCCTCCTTGAGATCGTTGGCGTGGATGCCCTGGAACTCGGGCCGCTCGAACACGCGCCGGTAGATCTCCTCGACCTCGTCCTTGCTCACCACCCCATCGGCGCCCGCGACCAGCACCATGGTCTCGAACAGGGCGGCCTGGCGGGTCTCGTCGCCGAAATGGACATGCTTGCTCATGGGCGGACTCTACATCATCCGCGCGGGTGGTTGGATGTAGGCCGCGCAGGGGTCGGTCAACTGGACGCAGTCGGCGAGCCGACACGCCGCCGGTGGTACCGTTGGGTTCGATCTCGCTGCGGAGGTGGCCTTGAGTCGACGACCGCTGCTGCTCTGCGCCGCGCTGGTGCTCTCTGCGTGCGCGCAGCCCCCGACGAATCCAGGGCCGCCCGCGCCAGGTGAGCTGGAGTTCTTCGGACACCTCCCGCGCTCGACGCAGTCGCTGGCGCCGCTGCCGATCCCGGACGTGACCGGCAACGGCGCGGCGATGAAGGCCGTGTGCTGCCGCGGGAGCAACTTCAGCCTCACCAACCCGCTGCCGCAGGCGTTCGATCTGGTCAACGGCGTCACGCCCGGCTCGCCGCCGCCCACCTCCCTCAAGACGCCGTCCTGGACGGTCGCGCAGGGCATCGACTGGAGCGACGGCAGCGGCGACAACGGCATCGGCGGGCCGAACCTCGATCTCACCAAGCTCTTCGCGGGCGGCGCGCAGACCAAGTGGGCCGCCATGTTCGCGGGCTACCTGCGCATCGATCCCAGCGGCAGCGCGCTCACCAGCAAGGCCTTCGCGGTGGCCTCCGACGACGGCATCCGGCTCGTGGTGTCGAACGGAACCACCACGGTCAAGACCGAGTGCAACCAGGGCCGCGGCATCGGCACCGACTGCATCAACTTCTCGGGCAACCACCCGACCATCATGGACGTGTCGTTCCCGGGCACGGGCGGCCTGTTCCCCTTCGGCCTCCTCTACTTCCAGGGCACCGGCGGGCAGGGGCTCGAGCTGCGCTGGGCCAACGGGCTCTCCTCGGGGAACCCGACGTACACGGTGATCCCGGGCACCTCGATGTACGCGCCGGACCTGCGCGCGACCCTGACCGTCGAGGACGTGAACGGCGGCACGGTGCAGCCGAACGACGTGCTGCGCTACACGGTGACCATCACCAACGTGGGCACGCTCGCGGACCAGCAGCACGTGTTCGCCTTCAAGCCGCCTGCGAACCTGTCGGCGCCGACGGTGGTCTCGACGGTGGGCACGTGGGGCACGAGCGGCGGCATCTATGGCGCGACCGGCATGCCGGGCCTCGCGCCGGGACAGAGCCAGACCACCATCTTCACCGCCGCGGTCGCGGGCGGCGCCAAGTCAGGCGACACGGTGGACGTGCAGGGCGCGGTGCTGGCGCTGGTGGCGCCGCTCGAGATCGAGACCGCGCTCGCCAACGACGCCGCCAAGACGAGCCAGGGCGAGCTCTACGTGCTCACCGACGATCCGACGGCGGGCTCGGCCTTCAACGGCACCGACATCGGCAACGCGCCGGCGGCCTTCGCGACCTCGCAGGCGGCGGGCCTCGCGGATGATGACCCTACGCGCGTGACCGTGGGCGCGGCGCCGGTGGGACCGCCGGTGATCACGGGTCCGGCCAATCCCAGCAAGAGCGACACGCTGCTCGCGGTCTCGGGCACGAGCGGCCAGCCGAACGGCCAGGTGGTGCAGGTGTACCTGAGCGGGGCGTCGTTCAGTGCGACCTACTCGGCGACGGTGAACGCGGGCGCGTGGTCGGCGACCCCGGTGGCGCTGCACGACGGCACCTACACGGCGCAGGCGCAGTACCAGGACGTGTCGGGCAACCTGGGCGCGCTCTCCAGCGTGTACACGTTCGTCGTCCAGTCGCCGCCCAAGCCGGTCATCACGCAGCCCGCCGACGGCAGCACGGTGACCAACGCCTCGGTGCTGATCGGCGGCACCTCCAGCGAGCCCGACGGCCAGGTGGTCAAAGTCACGGTCACCACCACCGGCGGCACGGCGGCCGGCACCTGCAACGCCACCATCGCGGGCGGCACCTGGGGCTGCTCGCTCACGCTCGCCGACGGCAGCTACAAGGCCATCGCGCAGGTCGTCGAGATCACGAGCGACCTGGGCAGCGCCTCGGACAAGGTGGGCTTCGTGGTGAGCACCGTGTCGACCTGCGACACCTCGCTCGACCCCACGCGCACGCCCATCAACGACGACACGCCTGCCTTCACCGGCACGGCGAACCCGGGCGACGGCGTGCGGGTGTGCGAGGGCGGCTCGGGCGCCTGCGCGTCGGGCTCGACCACGCTCTGCAGCACCACCGCGAGCGGGACAGGCGCGTGGACCTGCACTCCCGGGACCGCGCTGGGCCAGGGCGCGCACCTGGTCGTCGCGGTGAGCCAGGCGGCCACCAGCACGCAGGTGTGCACCTCGGCGAACGACGCCTTCGTCGTGGACACCGTGGCGCCCGCCGCGCCGACCTTCGATGCGCCCGCGACGCCCACCGCCGTGCGCACGCCGCACTTCACCGGCAAGGGCGAGCCGGGCGCCACCGTGCACGTCACCGACGGCCACGGCAACGAGCTCTGCAGCGCCACCGTCGACCCCAACGGCGAC
>JAFEBC010000726.1 GCA_018266095.1 Deltaproteobacteria bacterium | reverse complement strand
TCCGCCGGCTTCGTCCCCGCGGGCTTGCTGTCCGCGGGCGTGGACGTGGCCGCCTGCTGCGCGCGCGCGCCCAGCGAGAACACCGACAAGAGAGAGAGGACGAGCGCCGCCGATCGAATCGCCATGAAGTGACTCCGAGCTTTGAACACGAGACTCTACTCTTCGCGCAGCACCGCGCCGGGGGGCAATCGGGTGACGAACGCCTGCTGCGCGCGCCGCACGATGTCCTGATCGCGGCCGTCGAAGGTGACCTTGACGCGATGATCCGCGTCGTCGAACCGCGGGTAGCTGCCGATGCCCACTTGCGGGAACTCCGCCACCGTCGCGTCGAGGAACTCCGCGATGCGTGACTCGGGCAGGCTCAGGAACACGGCGCCGCTGAAGATGGGCGCGGCCCGGAAGCGCTCGCGGACGCGCGTGAACGCCTCGCGCAAGAGCGACGGCACGCCGGGCAGGACCACCACGCGCTCCATCACCAACACAGGGAACATGAAGCCCTCGGACCACACGACTTCGCAGCCGCGCGGGATCTCCGCGAGCCGCCGGAGCGCGGGCTTGAGCGTGTGCCCGAAGCGCTCGTGCAGCATCGAGAGCGTCTTGGGATCGTGCACGACCTCCACGCCGAACGCCTGCGCGATGGCCGCGATGGTCACGTCGTCGTGCGTGGGCCCGATGCCGCCGCTGGTGAAGACCCAGTGTCCGGAGGAGCGCGCGCGGGCGAGCGCGTCCACGATGAGCGGAATCTCGTCGGGCACCGTCTCGATGCGCCGCAATTCGACGCCCAGCGCGCGCAGCTCCTGCGCCAGGAACGGCCCGTTCGCGTCGGTCACCTTGGCCGAGAGCACCTCGTTGCCGATGACCACGATCGCAGCCGTGCTCAAGACGGGACTCCCGGAGGAAACGCGCGCCGCACTCTACTCGTCTTTGCCGTCGCCGAGCTTGTAGTCGCGGATCTTCTTGAGCAGCGTGGTGCGCGACACGCCGAGCCGCTGCGCGAGCTGCGAGCGGTTGCCGTTCGTCTCCCGCAGGCCGCGCGAGATCAGCTCCTTCTCCAGCGCCTCGACCGCCCCCTGCAGGCCGCCATGCAGACCCTGCACGAGCAGCGCTTCGGCCCGGCCCGCGCCGTTGCCGTTCGCCTCGCGCGGACGGTGATCGAGCAGCGCCTCGTCGATGACCTCGGCCTCGCCTGCCAGCACCGCGAGCCGCTCGATCTCATTCTCCAGCTCGCGCACGTTCCCGGGCCAGCTCCGCTCGTACAGCGCCGCCAGCACCTTGGGCGACAGCCGCTTCGCCTGCCCGCCGTGCTTCTCGGCCCACCGGGCGAGGAAGTGCTCCACGAGCAGCGGCAGGTCGTCGATGCGGTCGCGCAGCGCGGGCACCTCGATCGACAGAACGTGCAGCCGATAGAAGAGGTCCTCGCGGAACTGCCGCCGCGCCACCAGCTCGCGCAGGTCCTTGTTGGTCGCGGCCACGATGCGCACGTCGACCTTCTCGGGCTTGGTGCCGCCGACGGGGACGAACGTCCCCTCTTGCAGCACGCGCAGGAGCTTCACCTGCATCGCCGGCGACATGTCGCCGACCTCGTCCAGGAAGAACGTGCCGCCATCCGCCACGCGGAACAGGCCAGTCTTGTCGCGCGCCGCGCCCGTGAACGCGCCCTTCATGTGCCCGAAGAGCTCGCTCTCGAGCAGGTTGTCGTTGAGCGCCGCGCAGTTCTGCGCCACGAACGCCTGGTCCTTGCGCGGCCCGTTGTGGTGGATCGCACGCGCGACCAGCTCCTTGCCCGTGCCGTTCTCGCCGGTCACCAGCACGGTCACTTCGCTCTGCACCACCTTGTCGAGGAGCTGATACAGCCGCTGCATCGGCGCGCTCTTGCCGATGATGTCCGCGAAGCGGAAGCGCCCGTCGAGCTCGCGCCGCAGCTCGATGATTTTGCGCTCGCGCTCGAGCACGGCCTCCTCCACGTCGGCCACTTCACTGACCGTGGTGGCCATCAGATCCGTGAGCCGCGGCACCTCGCGCCCGTCGACGCGCGCGATCGAGTTGAACGCCTCGTCCGGCTTCAGCACCGGGAGCGACAAGCGCCGCACGCCCGCCAGCGCCGGCTCCCGCGCGCGCTCGGCCGTCTCCTTCACCAGGAAGCCGCACGCGAACAGCGTGCCCTGCCGCTCGCCGCCGAACGCGATGGGCGCCGCCACCACGTCGATGCCCATGTGACACGGGCCCAGCATGCGCGCCTGCCCCGACGAGCCCGCGCTCGCGTCCTCAGCGTGGAGCCGCTGCACCGCCTCTTCGATCGAGCGGTTGCACTCCTTGAGGCCCTCTTTGTCGCCCAGGCACGCGGTGCAGATGCGGTTGTTCGGCGGGATGATGATGCCCTTGCCGTGGTCCACCACGCGCCCGCGCGCGTCCGTGAACGAGAGCTCGACGCCCCACCAGCGGCGCACCGTCTCGCGGACCTTGCGGACGATGTGCAGCTCTTCGAGGCGGGCGCTGTCGATGGGCATGGCGTGTTCCGGCTAGCCCAACTGCGACGTGAGGGCCTGCATGCACAGATCGGACACTTCCGCGATCGGCCGCGTGCCGTCGATCGACACCACCGACGCCAGCGTGCCCACGAGGCGCGAATACTCACGCTCGATGGTCTGCAGCGCCTGCGCGTTCTCGTAGCGCTCCAGCCGCGCCCCGCGCGCCCGCACGCGATCGAGCGCGACGTTCGAGGGCACATAGAGAAAGAGCGTGATGTCCGGCTTGAGCGCGTAGCGGTTCGCCTGCTGGATGAAGTCGTGCGACACCGTCGCGCCCTGGTACGCGAGCGACGAGAGCAGGTAGCGATCGAGGATCACGTCCTCCCCGCGCGCGAGCCGCGGCTCGATCTGCGACATGACCTGGTCGAGCCGGTCCGCGGCGAACAAGAGCGCCATCACGCGCTCGTCCACCATCGCCGGCTTGCCGTCCGCGGTCATGCTCGGCACGCGACCCGCGAGCACCTGCTTGAGCAGGCCGCCCACCGGCCCCTCGCTGGGCTGGTGCGCCACCCACACCGTGCGGCCCTTGGCCTGGAGCTTCTCGGCCATGATCTTCGACTGCGTGGTCGTCCCCGCGCCGTCCAGGCCCTCGAAGATGATGAAGCGCCCGCGCGCGTGGCTCATGAGCGCGCCTCGGCCTTCAGCGGCTCGCTGGCCGCCGCGGACGGCTGGGTGGACTTCGGATCGATGCCCAGATGCACGCGCACCTCGCGCAAGCGGTTCAGGATGGTGACCTCACGGTGCAACGCCGCACGCGCTCGCGTCCAGTGACGAATGGCATCCCACAACAGCAACAGATCGAGCAACGCCAGCGGATAGAAGAACAAGGGCGGCCGCACCGAATCCCACAAGAGCTTGCCGCACACGCCGCCGAGGATGCCCCAGGCGAAGCCCTCGAACCCGGCGCGCGCGAACAGATCGACCGAGCGGCGCTCCTTGGCGGCGCGGGCCAACTGCTCGTGCTCGGCGGTCAGCGCCTGGCGCTGCTCGGGGGTCGGGGACGTCATCGGGGCGCGTGGTACCGCGCGGGAGCGTGAGAGTCAACGAGGACAATGTGCGATGGAGCACACGTCACACAGACCGATGGCCCACGCGGCCGGGCTGCTCACGGTCACACAAGCTCGCGCAGCGGCAGCGGCACGCCGCACTCGGGGCACTTGCCCTCCCACTTCACGCGCGAGAAGCACGCCGGGCACAGCAACGTGTCCTCCGCCGACACCGTCTGGACCTCCGTCTGCGGCGCGGCGGCATAGCGGCTGCGGCGCCGCCCGCACTTGTAACACACCGCGCCCGTCGCGGGCGCGCCGCACCAGGGACAGAAGCCCGTGTCCACCGGCGCCGCCGTCTTCGGATCGAGGTCCACGTTGCGGGTGGGATCGAGATCGACCTCGCCCGTCCAGTTCGAGGGCACGTCCAGCTTCTGCTCGATGGGCGTGCGATCGACCTCGATCGCCTCCACCGTCACCTGCAGCTTCGGATCCGCCGCCTGCGTCATCTCCAGCTCGGCGATGGGCGCCACCGGCCCCGCCGCGCTCTCCAGCGGATCGAGCACCGTCTGCTCCAGCCCCTCGAGCGGCTCCGGCTCGGGCTCGACCTCGCCTTCCAGCATCAGTTGCTTGCCGCACGTGACGCACTCGAGCGCGTCGTCGGCGTTGGGCGATTCGCAGACCGGGCAGTTCATGCGCGCGAGCTTATCGCATCACGGCGTGTACACGTCGTGCCGAGTGAGCAAGGTGTTGTAGTCGGTGTCGCGCCCGCCCACGACATGGATGGTCCGGCCGATGACGCCCACCATGAACGACGAGCGCGCGGTCGGCAGCGGCGCCACCGTGGTCCAAGAATCCGTGCACGGATCGTACACCTCGACCACGTTCGTCACCGCGTCGCCCGTGATGATCCCGCCCATCACGTAGAGGCGCCCGTCGAGCACGGCCACGCCCGGCTCGCGGCGCGCGGTGGGCATCGACGCCTTGGTGGACCACGTGCCCGCGACTGGATCGAAGACCTCCAGCGTGGCGTACTTGAGGTTGTGCTGCGCGCCGCCGTCCGAGGGGATCCCAAGGTCCGCGCCGCCGACGACGTAGAGCTTCCCGTCGATGCCGCCCGCGCCCGGCCCCGTGCGCGGCGTCGGCAGGCTGGCCAGCGTCTCCCAGGCGTTGCCGCTCACCGAGTACGCCTCGAGCGCGCCGAGGGGCAGGCAGGGCGCGCAGTTGGCCACGCCGCCGGTCACGTGGAGCCTGCCCCCGATGAACGCGCCCGCGGCCCGATCGCGCGCGGTCGCGGCCGAGGCGCGCGTCTGGTCCCACGAGTCGGCGGCCGGGTCATACACGAGCAGCGAGCTGAAGTTGCCGTTGGTGTCCGACTGGTAGTCGCCCGCGGCCACGTACAGCTT
>JAFEBC010000725.1 GCA_018266095.1 Deltaproteobacteria bacterium | reverse complement strand
CTCTTGTACCGGAAGCGGAAGAAGAACCCGGCGATCAAGCTGCCGAGCGCGAAGGTGACGGAGTAGCTGCACGCATCGTGAGCGGCTCACGAACCTGGCGCGGCTTCGCACCCGCCGTCCCTGTCTTCGTCTCTCCTCCTGCTGAGAAACTGGGGGCAAGAGCGGTCCCCGGGGCGTGGGGAGGGATTGCGCCCGACTGAGGCGCGGCACATCAAGGTTCTCGAACGGAGCTCCAAGCACCTCGCGGACGCGAGGTGCCGGTCGTGCCGCGGGCCTCCCGGAGGGCGCAACCCTCCCCACGCCCCGGGGACCGCGGAAGAGCCTACTTCTTCGCCGCCCCCATGAGCCTCAGCTCCCGCTGCGCATCCACGTGCTTGGGGTCCAGCTCCAGCACCTTCTTGAAGTACTGCTCCGCCACCTTCAGATCCCCCATCGCCTTCGACATCTGCGCGATGAACAGGTGCGCCGGCACGCACACCGGAATCATCGAGATGGCCTTCTTGCAGTCCGCCACCGACTGCACGACTTCCTTCTTGCGGTCCGTCGAGATGAGGAACTTCGCCCACCCGCGCCAGGCGTAGAACTCGGCCTCCTGGTCGTTGAGCGTGATGGCCTCCTCGACCAGCGCCAGGCCCTCCTTGTACTTGCGGGCCTTGATCATGATCTCGCCCTTCTGGAACGCCTCCTCGGCGGCGAAGATGCGGGCCACGTCGACGTTCGCGCTCTTGCCGTCGAGCTCCTCCTCGTACTCCTTGCGGCGCTTCTCGTCCTGCAGCACGCCGCTCGCCTCGTTCACGCGCGAGAACAGGCGCTCCTTGAGCTGCCTGAGCGGCGAGTTCCCATCCGTCACCGTGTCCGGATGCAGGTCGCGCGCGAGCAGCACGAACGTCCGCTTCACGTCGCCCGCGGTCGCAGCGCGGGTGAGGCCGAGCGCCTCGAAGTGGTTCGCCTTCTCGATCTTGAGCAGGAGCGCCTGCATGCGGATGAGCAGCGCCTCGGGCGTCTCGTTCGGCGGCGCGGCGGCGTAGCTCGCGGCCGGCTGCGCGGTCGGCGTCATCGTCGGCTGCGCGGACGCCTGCGGCCGGGCCGGTGCGACCTTCGGCGTCGAGGGCGCGGACTTCTGCGCTGGCGGGCTCACGCGCGGCGGCGGGGTCGGCTGCGGCGGAGGCGGCGGGACACTGACCTGCGGGTGCGGCGCTTGCGGCTCGGGCTTGGGCGGCGCGGACACCTTGGGCACGCCGTGCGTGGGCGTCGTGTGCGGCGCGCTCGCCATCACGGGAGGGGGCCGGCGCGGCGCCTCGGTGGGCGCCTGCCGCGTCACCTTGGGCTGGGTGGTCTGCATCGGCTGCGACGGCGTCACCGGCGTCGCGGCGTGCACCGTGGGGACCGGCTCCGCGTTGGGCTTGGGCGGCTGCGAGGCCGGCCTGGGCACGGCCTGCTGCTCCGGCTTGCTCTCGATGGCGTCGCCCGCGAACGACAGGTGCCCCAGCTCGGTGAGCAGATAGAGCAGCCGCAGCGTGGCGCTCGGGTCGTTCGCCTTGAGCAGCTCCTCGCCCGTCTTCACGCCGTCGATGGCCGCATACAGGCGCGCCTCCTGCGCCGTGAGCGCGAGCTCCTCCACCTTGCCCACGCCCAGGCCGCCCGAGCGCTGCACCGGCCGCAAGAGCCGCTTGCCCAGACGAGCCCGCAGCGGCGCCACCTCCAGCCTCCGCATCGCCTGCGCCAGGAGCTGCCACTTCTGCCCCAGCGGAAACGCGCCCGGCGGCGAGGGCGCGTCGGCCTCGAACGAGAACTTCCCGCGCCAGGTGATGAGCACGCGATCGAGCAGGAAGAACGCGTACTCGCCCAGCAGCCGGTGCGCGTCGGCCGGCGGGATGAGCTGGAGCTGGAACAGCGAGGTGACGATGTCCACGCCCGACTTCGACGCGTTCTCCTCGGCCTGCAGGCCCTGCGCGGCCGTGATGGTCCCGCTCTTCTGCAGGAAGCGCGCGAGCGACAGATCGGGATCGTCGCTGCTCAGGTGCTCCGGCGCCCCGCGGCGCACGCTCAGCACCAGCATGCGGCCCGACTCCATCTCGAACTGCAGCCACCCGTTCGCGTTGGTGAGCGCCGCCACCGCGTACAGGCGCACCGGCGACACCTCCGCGAGCGAGCCCTCCTCGGGCAGCGTCAGCGGCTTCTCCACGGGCGGCGGAGGCTGCGGCGCGGACGGCGTTGGCGCGGGCGGCGCGCTCTCAGCCTGCCCCGGCAGCGGCGAGCTCCCCAGCCGGGCCGCGAGCTCCTCGAGCAGCGAGGCCTTCGAGATGGGCTGCGGCTCGTCGTCCGCGGAGGCCTGCTGCACCGGGATCGGCTGCGACACGCGCCGCACCTCGCGCGAGGGCACGACGTACTGCTTCAGCTCGGGAAACTCCGGCAGCGGCTTGAACTCGCGCCCGTCCGTCGACGCCGACCAGCGCTCGGTGACCTGCCCGCGCAGCCGCTCCAGCGCCTCGCCGACATAAGGGCCCCACACGCGTCCCTGCTCGTTGCGCAGCCACCACTGCTTGTCGTTCGCCATGTCGTGTGCACGATTGTAGCAGGCGCGTTCGCGTGGTGTTGAACTTCACCAGTGACTTTGCGCTACGATCACCGCGTGCGCCGCAAGAAGCCCACAGAGCGCCCCAACGCCACCCTGCTCTGCCGCCGCGTGCTCGAAGACGTCTCGCGCACTCTGCCGGAATTCCAACACATCGACGCCTCGCGCATCCTCATGGTCGCGGGCGAGGCCCGGCGCAGCTCGCGCGCCACGGTGAAGGCCTTCGGCAAGAAGGACGATCCCGCCATCGTCATCGGCGGCCGGCGCGCCTTGTACTCGATCACGCTGCGGCCCAAGTTCTTCCGCACCTCCACGGCCGAGGAGCGCGTGGCCACGCTGCTGCACGAGCTCTTGCACATCTCGCCCGCCTTCGACGGCACGCTCGACGAGAGCCACCGCCACGACGCGCTGGGCAAGAACGGCCTCTCGCCGCTCGTCGCGCCGCTCCTCGAGCGCTACCTCGACGCGGGCGATCCGCAGCTCCTCATGCAGCTCGGCTACGACGGCGAGGTCATCGCGCGCCAATGGCTCGAGCGGCCCACCGGAGACGCGAGCCGCAAGCGCTACACCGAGAAGCAGTTGTTCGTGGGCCCGCTGCGCATGATCACGCGCCGCAGGCTTCACTGAAGTGCCCGGCGAGCCTACCGCTGCGCCTCGAGCTCGCTGGCCAGCGCCGTGAGCAGCGCCTTGGTGGCCGCGCTCTCCGTCTGCATCAGCTCGGTCACGCGCCGCACCGCCGCGTCGATCGCGCCGTCGCCGACCTCGGCCAGCCGCTTGCCCTTGGTCGAGAGCGCGAACAGCGCCCGCCGCGCGTCCGACGGGTCCGCCTTGCGCTGGATGAGGTTGCGCGCCTGGAGCCGCTGCAGCACGCCCGTCAGCGTCGACGGGTGCAGGTGCAACAGCTCCGCGAGCTCGCCCGCCGAGGCGCCCGGATAGCGCGACAGGATGCGCAGCACCAGCCGCTGCGGCCCCGTGATCCCGCTCTCCATCTCCAGCTTCTTCGAGGCCGATTGCAGCGCGTGATCCACCCGCCAGAGGACGCGCATGAAGTCGAGCGTGGGGCCCAGCGTCCGAGTGTCCTCGGCCGGGGCTTGTGCTTCCGGACCAACCGCCGTCTGAGCGAGCGGGCTGTTCATCATGAGAATCATCTCATCCTGTAAGCGGGCAAAGATCAAGAGGTTCAGCGGTGAAATTGCAGCTAAATTTGGCAGATGTACGACAAAGGAAAAGGATTCTCCTTTGGGCCCACTTTCTAGGCCCCCCATGCAAAAAAAGACAGTGCTTTCAGACAGTCACGTAGTTCTGCGCGAGCGTTTCCACCCGAACACAGGACTAAGGTCCTATAGTTGCGCCTGCTTGTACGACACGCACTCAAGGTGTTCACCGCAGGACGAAGTCCCGCGCGGACCAAGAGGGGGAAGGCACTCCCTCGGGACCTAGCGAATCAGCGGCGACAGGTCCTTGAACTCGGGCGTGCCCGCGACGCCGAGCAGGTCGAACAGGACCGTCTCCGTGCCCGTCACCGTGGCGCCCGCCTTGGCGCAGAGCGAGAGGCCGACGCTCAGGTTGGCCGGCGTCCGCGAGAGCACCGCGTCCTGCGGCACGAAGGCCGCGAACCCGCCGCGCACCAGGTCGCGCGCGGTCTGGAAGACGCAGACGTGCGCCTCCATGCCCACCACGATGACCTGCCGCCGGCCCGTCTGCAGCACGGCGCGCGCGAGGGCCTTGTTGTTGCCCACGGAGAACTCGACCTTCTCCAGCGGCGCCTCCGGCAACAGCTCGCGCAGCCGCGGCACGGTCGGGCCCAGCCCGCGCGGATATTGCTCGCTCGCCACCACCGGCAGGCCCAGGCGCACGGCGGCCTTGAGCAGCACCTCGGCGTTCTTCAGCACGCCCGCGAGCGCGCCCGGCTCCATCGCCGACGCGAGCCGCTCCTGGATGTCGACCACGAGCAGCAAGGTGTCCGCGCGGTCGAGCGCGATGGTGCGCGGATCGGGCCGCGTGTCGGGCGGCGCGTCGTCGTGATCGTGCTCGTCGTGCGGGTCCATGCTGGTCTCCTTCTGCTGAAGCGGACCTCAGTTGGGTAGACGAGGTCTTCGAGTGACCCAGTTAGATGGCATAACCCTGCGCGCCGCTCGCCGCCGGCGCCTCGGGGTCGATCATCACGTTCACGCACGCCACCGTGTTCGAGGCCACCGCGCGCTCGAGGGCCCCGCGGATCTGGCCGGGCTCGGTGACGAGCTCGCCGTGGCCGCCCAAGGCCTCGACCACCTTGTCGTAGCGCGTGGGCGCGAGCAGCGTGCCCGGGCTCTTGTCGGCGCCGAAGAGCTGGACCTGCGGCAGGCGGATCTGGCCCCAGGCGGCGTCGTTGCCCACCACGCACACCATCGGCAGCTTGAAGCGCAGCGCGGTCTCGAAGTCGAACCCGTTGAGGCCGAACGAGCCGTCGCCCTGGATGACGAACACGGGCCGGTCCGGGTGCAAGAGCTTGGCGGCGATGGCGAACGGCGCGCCCACGCCGAGGCAGCCGAGCGGGCCCGGATCGAGCCAGCGGCCCGGCTTGCGCAGCCCGATGACCTTGGCGGCGATGGCCACCCAGTTGCCGCCGTCGGCGATGAACATGCTGTCGCCCGCGGCCTTGGCCACCTCGTCGAGCTCGCGCGCGAGGCGGAAGTGATGGATGGGCACCGCGTCGGACTTCTCGAACGCGGCCTGCTTGGCCCAGCGCTTGTTCTCGCGCGCGCGCAAGTCCGCGAGCCACGCGCCATCCGACGCCGTGGCCTTGCCGAGCCCGTCCGTGAGCTGCCTCAAGACCGAGCGCGAATCGCCGACGATGCCGATCTCCACGTGCCGGTTGCGGCCGATCTCGGTCGGATCCTGATCGACTTGAATCAGCGTCGCGCCCTCGCCGATGCCCGCGCCGTAGCCCAAGCGGAAGTCGAGCGGCGTGCCGCAGATCAGCACCACGTCGGCCTCGGACAAGGCCTCCTTGCGCGTCTGCGTGAAGAAGTGCGGATGGTCGTACGGCATGCACCCGCGGCCCGAGCCGTTCAAGTACACGGGCGCGCCGCACTTCTGCGCGAAGGCCGCGAGCTGCTCGCCCGCGTCGTCCCACCAGATGGAGCTGCCCGCGATGATGGCCGGCCTCTGCGCCTTCTCCAGCAGCGCGATGGCCTTCGACACGTACGCCCCGTCGCCGGGCGAGCCTGCGCGCGTGCGGTAGCCGGTGAGCAGCGGGAAGTCGGCGTCGTCGACGCCGTTCGAGAGCACGTCCCACGGGCACTCGAGGAACACCGGGCCCATGCGGCCCGAGAGCATGGTGCGGAAGGCCTTGGCCAGGTACGTCGGCACGCGATCGGGCGCGGGGATGCGGTCCGACCACTTGGTGATGCGCGTGAAGAGGTCGACCTGCTCCATCTCCTGCAGGCTGCCCTTGCCGGCGTTGAAGGTGGGCGCGGCGCCGCCGAGCAGCAGCACGGGCGAGTTGGCCGCGAACGCGTTGGCCACACCCGTGAGCGCGTCGGTCACGCCCGGTCCCGCGGTCACGCACGCGACGCCGACGGTGCGCGTGAGCCGGGCCTCGGCATCGGCCGCGTGCGCCGCCGCCTGCTCGTGCCGCGTGTCGATGACGCGGATCCCCTCCTCGACGCAGGCCGCGTAGATGGGCGCCACGTGCAGGCCCGAGAGCGTGTACAGGTGCCGCACGCCTTCGGCCTTGAGCATCCGCACCAGGAGCTGCGCGCCAGTCGAGGTACCCACGGTGTCCTCCGGGTTCACGCGCGCCGGGCCGAGACAGCCCGCGCGGGAGCCGGAGTCTACTGCGAGACGGGCGCGAGCGTGGGGCCCGGCGAGGAGCCGAGCTTGAGGGAGAGGCCGCCGAAGAGCGGGCCGCCGGTGGCGTCGCTGCCGAGCTTGCCGCCGACGTGCCCGACGAGCCAGGTCGAGGTGTTGATCCGGGCCTCGAGGATGGCCGCGAAGGCCGCCGAATCCAGGTGCCCCTCCGCGTTGGTCCGATACGGCGTCCACGCAGCGTCCAGCGAGAACCCGGCCGAGTCGTTCCCCAGCCGCAGCCGCGCGCCCGCGGCCAGCTCGTTTCGATTGAGCACCAGATCGCGGCTCGCCCGCGCCGAGAGGAAGAGCTGCGCCCACGGGTCGTGCACGACCGCGCAGCCCTTCTCGCCGCAGCTCTGGTGCGTGAGCTGCGAGAGGTTCCCGCCCAGCGAGGTGCCGAACGAGAGCCACGCCATCATCGAGCGCAGGTTCGCCGTCTTGGCGTCGCCGCCGGTCGTGTCCTGCGTGGCGGCGAAGGCGATCGACAGGCTCTGCCCGCCCAGCACGCGCTGCTCGTGCGCGAGGCGGCACCTCTTGAGCTCCGGG
>JAFEBC010000724.1 GCA_018266095.1 Deltaproteobacteria bacterium | reverse complement strand
GCTCGAGCGGCGCGATGGCCTCATCGGGGCGAGAGAGGCCGAGGAGGTCCAGGCCCTCTCCGTAGAGCGGATAGGCGAACCAGCGCGATTGGTCGCCGCGGGTCGAGCCGAGGATCTGCTGCGCCACGCGATCCTCCGTGAGCGCCTCGGCGAAGCGGCCCAGTCCGCGCAGCGCGGCGGCCCGGCGGTCGTGCGCGAAGCCGTCTGCATAGCCCTCGACTTTGCGCTGCTCGAGCGCGCGGTCGATCATGGCGAGCGCCTCCTCGCAGCGGCCGACGGTGACGAGGTCGTCGCCGAGATTGGCCAGGGACTGCGCCAGTGCGCCCGAGGCGATGGACGCGCGCTCGCGCATCATCACCACGCGGCGGTGGCCCTCGATCGCGGCCTCGATGCGCCCCTCGTCAGAGAGCGCGTTGGCGAGCAGCTCCTCGGCGCGCACGCGCTCGCCCTCGTGATCGACGTCGTCGGGAGTGATCGCGAGCACGCGGCGGCAGTGCGGCTCGGCCTCCTCGGGGTGTCCGGCGAGCCAGTCGATGTTGCAGTGCTGGAGCTCCAGACGGGCGCGGAGCGTGGGCGGGTCGCCGAGGCGCTGGGCCGGGCCGTCGGCGAGCGCGAGGTAGTGGAGGCCCTCGGAGTAGCGCGAGAGCTTGGCGCCGGCCACGTGCGCGACGATGGCGAAGGCCTCGACGGCGGTCTCGTCATCGCCGCTGAAGTCGGCGCGCGAGGCGGCGGCCACGAGCGCGTCGATGGCCTCCTCGTTGCGTTCGGCGGCGTGCAGGAGGTTGCCCTCCATGAACAAGAGCCGGGCCTCGATGGGCACGTAGCCGAGCGCCCGGGCCGCCTCCACCGCGGGCCGCGCGATGGCGAGGCCGCGCTCTCCCTGCCAGAGGAGGACGTAGGCGTTGGCGCGCGCGAGCTCGGTCCAGAGATGCGTGAGCATGGCGCGGCCGGCGGCGTCGGCGGGCAAGGGGAACTGCACGCGCAGCCCGCGGGTGTCGGCGCAGGACGAGACGGACTTGAGGGCGCCGAAGGCGCTGAGGGCCGCGTCGACCGTCAGGTCATCGGCGGCGGCGAAGACCTGACCGAGCGCGGCGGCCTCGGCCTGGCGCCGCTCGAGGCAGGCGATGCGCAGGCTGAGCACGCCGTCGGGATCGCCGCGCACCGCGCGTGACTTGCACAGCGACACGCTGGCGCTCGACAGCTCCGAGAGGTAGCGATCGAAGCGCTGCGTGAGCTGATCGAACACGCCCGCGGCCTTCGCGTTTCCGGAGTGGGTGAACGACGCCCGAGCCGCCTCACGCACCGACGGGCCGAAGGCGCCGCGCACCTGCGCGTCGATGGTGCCGCACACGAGCTGAGGCCGAAGGTAGAGCCAACTGACGAGCGCCGCCGCCAGGAGCGTGACCGCCGCCGCCGCCAGGGCCGCCCGGTTCCGTCGCTGCGCCAGCGCGGCCAGCAGCGCCTGCATCGAGGGAAAGCGTCGCTCCGGATCGGCCGACAACCCGCGCCGCAGCGCCCGCCGGATCCGCTCTGGCGCGCTGCCACCCGAGCCGAACTGCAGCTCGCCGCGCGCGCACGACTCCGCCAGCTCCTGCGCGGTGCGCCCCGAGAACGGCCGCTGTCCGAAGAGCGCCTCGTGCAGCGCCACGCAGAACGCGAACTGATCCGAGCGCGCGTCCGCGCTGCCACCCTTGAGCTGCTCGGGCGCCATGTACGCGGGCGTGCCCACCAGCGCGCCGGTGCGGGTGATGAGCTCATCGAGCGCGGACGCGGGCAGCTCGGTCCGCTGCGGCGCAGGCGACACGGCGCCGTGGCTGCGCGCGAGGCCGAAGTCGGTGACCCGCACGCGCCCGTCGCCGCACACGAGCACGTTGTCGGGCTTGAAGTCGCGGTGCACGAGGCCGCTCTGGTGGGCCGCCTGGAGCCCCGCGCCCGCCTGGGCGAACGCGGCGACGATCTCGCTCCATGGCCGCTTGCGCTCGGCCAGCCACGCGCGCAGCGTCTGGCCCTCCACGTACTCCATGGCGATGAAGATCTGCCCCTCGTGCGCGCCGACCTCGTGCACCGCCACCGTGTTGGGGTGCGCGAGCCGCGCCATCGCCTGCGCCTCGCGCAGGAGCAACAGGCGCCGCTGGTCCGCGGCTTGGTCGGTGGGCCGCTGCAGCTTGAGCGCCACGCGCCGCTGCAGCTCGGTGTCGAGCGCGAGGTACACCACGCCCATCGCGCCCGCGCCCACGATCGAGAGCACCTGATAGCGCCCCACGCGATCGCCGGGTGAGAGCGTGGGCGTCCTGGCCTCGCGCGCATCGGCGCTGGCCGACAGGCTGGGCCCGATCGCGTTCATCGCGCCCGCCACCAGCTCGCGGCAGGCCGCGCAGCCGTCGATGTGCGTGGTGAGCGCGGCCAATTGCGCTGGAGGCAGGCGGCCGTCGACCCAGTCGGCGACGACGTCGTCGGTCAGGCAGGACACGGGGACATCGTATGCGATCGCGGCCCGCACAGGCGCCGCAAGCCAGGCTCACGACGCGCTAGTGTGGCCTCCGAGGAGCGCGCACCCATGAATCCCCAAGAGACCCTCATCCGCGGCCTGTACACCGCGATGAGCCAGAAGGACCAAGCCGCCGTCGGCGCCTGCTACCACCCGGAGGCCGAGTTCAACGACCTCGTCTTCAGCGCGAAGGGAAAGCACATCCGCGCCATGTGGCACATGCTCTCCGAGGTGAACACCGAGCGGCAGATGACCATCGGCGACATCGAGGCCGACGAGGGCGGCGGTCGCGCGCACTGGGAGCCCAGCTACAAGTTCGGGCTCACCGGCCGGCGCGTACACAACGTGATCGACTCCCAGTTCCGCTTCAAGGACGGCCTCATCGTGTGGCAGCGGGACACGTTCGACTTCTGGCGCTGGGCGCGCATGGCCCTGGGCGTGCCCGGAGTCCTGCTCGGGTGGACACCGCTCTTGCGCAACAAGATCAAGGCGAAGGCGCGCGACAACCTCGCGAAGTTCATCGCGGCGCATCCGGAGTACCAGTAGGTCCTGGCCCGCCCTTACGTGCCGTCGCCTGCGTGCCAGGTGAGCTTGATGGTGTCGATGATGTCGTCGTTGACGATGTGGTCGCTGCCGCCCTCATAGCCGCTGCCGTACCAGGCCTTGAAGTGCAGGGGCGTGGCCATGAAGTCGTAGCCGCTGTCGAGCTGGATGCTCGCGGCCCAGTGGTCGGTGTCTCCCGGGACCGCGGTGAGCAGCGCCCCCGAGGTGGTGTTGAAGTTGCCGAGCTCGGAGATGTTGCCGCGCACCTCGGTCGGTGAGCCGCCGCTGAAGAGGTCGAAGATGAGCTCGGGGGCATGGCTGGCCGAGTAGGACTGGCCGAACGTGAGCGGCGGGAGCACGTCGGTGGCCTTGAGGAGGCGCACGCGATCCTGGCCGCTCGTGAACTCCGTCTGACTCACGCCGCCCTGCGCCGCGTCGAAGCGGAAGTAGAGGTCGTCGGTGACGCCGCCGAGGTTGAACGCGCCGGTGAACTCGCCGGGCGCCGCGCCGGGGACGAGCGCGTAGTCGGAGTCCGTGAGCGTGTAGCTGAAGGGGTGCAGGCTGCCCTTGAGCTTCACCGTGTCGGTGCCGGCGGGGATGCCGGTCACGTCGAAGGCCACCAGCGTCTGCGCGTCGGCGAGGCTCGACTGCGTCTCGATGGAGCCGCTGTCGGTGCCAGGGAACGGCGAGAAGGCCTGGTAGTCGGCGCCGGCGGTGAAGCTGGTGAAGTAGCCGGTGGTGTCCTGGTTGTTGCCGCGCGGATACAGGTCGAACGAGTGGCCGTTGCTGCTGGTGAGCGCGACCATCGCGAGCTGCAGGTGCTTGCCCGTGCTGCCGAGCGCGGCGCGCGGGATGCGGATCTCCTCGACGGCGCCGTCGTACGTCTCGGTGGTGAGCGGCGCCCAGGTGTTGCCGGCGGCGTTGCGCAGGTTCACCTGCGTGTTGCCCGCGCTGATGACCTTGAGCTCGACCACGTAGTCAGCGTTGAACGGCCAGATGATGTCGTTGACGCCGATCACGGTGGTGCGCCCTTCGCCCGTCGTGTCGTCGCCCTCGGCGTTGGTGTCGAGGCCGATCCAGAGCGCGTCGCCCGGGTTGAGCGCGCGGCCGTCGCCGTTGGTGGAGAGGCCGACGAAGAGGTCGCTCTGGTTCGACGCGTAGCGGAACTTGTTGCCGCGCAGACCGAGGCCGGCCTGGCCCGAGCGCGGCGTGCTGCCGTCGAGCGGCAGCGGCTGGAACCAGTCCTGCGCGGTGCCGGTGAAGGCGGTCTGCACGTTCTGCACGACCACGCCGCTCGACAGGTTGCCGCCCGCGTCGGAGGCGGCCACACGGAGGTCGTAGTTGGTGAACGGCGCCGACAGGTTCGTGAGCGTGACCTGGTTGGTGCCGCTCACGGGCGAGACGAACGTGGCTGCGCCGTGCTCGGACCAGGAGACGACCGCGTGATCGTAGGTGCCGCCGCTCGGCGTCCACGAGACGACGATCGATTGCAGGTACGGCGTGACGTTGATGCCGCTGACTTCGGCGGGCGGGCCCTCGGTGTGGAAGGTCACCGTGTACACCGAGTCCTGCGGCAGGCCGCCGAAGGTCACGCCCTGCACGCTGAGCGTGAAGTTGGCGCTGGCGACGAGGAAGCCCACCGGGTGGAAGTGCGCCACGTTGGCGGTGACATCGGTGAGCGCCAGGGGCAGGCAGCCGCTCGGGCCCTGCAGGGTGATGTTCCCGCTGCAATCGCCCGCGGTGTCGACGGTGACCGCGTCGGGATCGTCGTTGAAGGTGACCTGGTACTGGCTGTGGTCGCCGTCGACCGAGACGACCTGGTTCGAGGCCGGCACCGAGCTGTAGACGCCGATGCTGTGGGTGGTGAAGGCGTCGTAGTAGGGCTCGACAGGCACGCCTTGCTCGGTCACGCCCTGCGAGATGTACGCGACGACCTGCCCGGCGGGCCAGATGCCGTGCAGCGTGAGCGTCGAGCCGGAGACGGTGACGGTGGCGGGGAAGCAGCTCGTGAAGTCCGAGGTCGGGCTGATGTAGATGGTGCCGTGCGCGCAGTCGCCGTCGGAGCTCACGGTGGCGGAGGCGGCATCGATCGGAGCGGCGAACACGAAGGTCAGATCCATGTCACGCGCGACGTTGGTGGCAGCGGGGGCGGGCGTGCTGGAGAGGACGGCGTCTGCGGTGCGGAAGCCGGTGCGCATCGTGTACGTGACGGGGACGGCGCCTCCGCTGGTCTGCGCGGGCGCGGCGATGCGCAGGAAGTAGCGCGTGGCGTGCGCGAGCGGATCCGCGGGCTGGATGCTGTACGAGGCCGGGTCGGATTGTGTAGCGAACGCGCCCTGCAGCGGCACGCAGGTGGCGAAGCCGTCGGCGGAGAGCTGCACCGCGCCGCTGCACGTGGTGTCGCTGTTGAGCGTGAGCGACGTCGGATCGATGGGCGCGTTGAAGTTGAACACGACGCCCTGATCCGACGGGATGCCGAGCTGGCCGTCCGCGGGGTTGGTGCTCACGACCTGCGCGTGCCTCGACTGCGGGAAGGTCGGGTCGAGCGCGGTCCAGGCGAGCGTGGCGTGCTCGATGACGTCGTCGCCGAAGTAGTGGCGGTCGCCGTTGCCGAGCGTCGCCGAGAAGGCGCCGAACTGCAGATCCGACGCGGTGAAGTCGGCGGGCGCGAAGCTCACGGTGGCCGTGAACGGGCCGCTGCCGCTGGTGTTCACGCCGGGGCCGAAGAAGCCGAGCTCGGAGACGTTGCCGCGGATCTCGGTGATCGGATCGGTCACGCCGTCGGGGTTGGTGACGTCGAACTCGAGCTGGAACGAGTGCGTGGCGTCCCAGACCTCGCCGAACGTGAGCGCGGGCAGCGCGTCGGCGTGGCCGTCGAGCGAGCGGATGCGGTGCACGTTGTTGATGAACTCGCTGCCGACGGAGTCGGAGAAGCGGAACTGGAGGTTGCCGTTCTGGCCGCCGAAGTTGAGCTTGGCGCGCGCGGTGTACGGCGCGGAGACGTCCGGGCGCACGAGCTTGAAGATCGAGTCGGTGTCGTTGGCGGCGAGCGGGTGCAGCGAGCCGGTGAGGTGCACGTCGCCGTCGGCCACGGTGCCGGCCAGCGTGAAGTCGACCAGGAACGGCGCGGGCGTGAGCGTGGCCGATTCGAGCGAGGTGGTGCGCGAGGCCTCGGTGAACGCGGTGCTCGGCTGCACGAGCGCGGTGCTGAAGCTCGTGAACGCGCCGGTGGTGTCCACGTTGAAGCCCGCGCCGCGCGGGAAGAGGTCGGTGGTGACGTTGCCGCTGGTGACGACGGCCATGGCCACGTTGAGCGCAGTGCCGACATCGCCGAACAGGCTCTTCGGCACGTTCACCTCCGTCACGCCGCCGCGCACGCTGAGGGCCTGCGAGCCGAGGTCCTGCTCGGTGGCCGCGTTCACGTCGCGCAACGTGACCGTGACGGTCTCGGCGTCGACCGCGAGCACCTTGATCACGTAGTCGGCCTTGAACGGCCAGATGACGTCGTTCGGGTTCGAGACGATCGAGGCCTGTTCGCCGCGCGGATCGAGCGAGAGGTCGCCGCCCTCGGGGTTCGTGTCGAGCGCGATCCAGAGCGCGTCGCCGTTCTGCAAGAGCGTGTTGCCGTCGGGATCGCTGACGCCCGCGAAGAGCTGGTCCGTCGTCCAGGTGAGCGCGAAGTGGTTGCCGCTCAGACCGCGGCCGACCTGGCCGGAGGCCTGCGTGGTCTCGTCGAGCGCGAGCGGCTGGAGGAAGTCCTTGGCGCGGCCGGAGAGCTTGAGCGCCACGTTGTCGAGCTCGACGCCCGTGGATTCGTGGCTCGAGTCGTCGAAGGAGCGCACGAGCACGTCCACGTTGTCGTTCCAGGCGAGGCCGCCCCGGCCGTTCATGGTGAGATCGAACCCGCTCACGCCGGTGCCTGCCGGCACCCAGACGCCAGAGCTGCCCGCGCTGCGTGTGTAGACGTTCGCGGCCACGTAGGCCGACGACGTGGGCGGCGTCCACGAGAGCGACGCCGTCTGCAGCGATTCGTCGACGGTGAGATCGCTGACCTCGCCCAGGCCCTGCTCGGTGGTGAACGCCGCGGAGTACGCCTGCGCGAGCGCGTCGGTGTCGTTGGTGACGCCGTTGACCGAGAGCGTGTAGAGCGAGTCGTTGGCGAACGTGTCCGCGGTGAACGAGACCGTGTTGCCGCTGACGCCGGTCGAGGTGAGGGCGACGCAGGCGCCGCCCGTGCCGAGCGTGATGTGGCCGGTGCAGGAGCCGTCGTCGAGGCCGATGCTGGCGGCGTCAGGCGGCGCGCTGAAGGTCACCGAGAAGGTGGCGCCGGTGACCGCGACGTTCGAGTCGCCGTCCGCGGGCACGCTGCTGACCACGGTGAACGCCGGGACGGTGGTGTAGCGCCCGTCGAAGCCCTCGAAGGGCGCGCCGTCCGCGCCCGCGAGATCGGTGAGCTCGAAGATGGTGAACGTGTTCGCCGGGAGCCGCACGGTCGGCGTGAACGTGAAGGTGACGTTGTCGAGCGTGGAGATGGTCAGCGGCGCGCAGGAGCCGAAGTGCGGCTCGGTGGTGAGCGTCGCGGTGCCGTTCTGGCAGTTGGCTCCGGACGAGACGAGCGTGCCGGGGTTGATGGCCTTGTTGAACGTGACGGTGAACACCTGGCCGCGCGTGATGGTCGAGCCGTCGGCCGGCGTGATCGAGACCACGCTGACGCCGTCGAGGACGCGGAAGCCGTTGGTGCTGAGGTAGGTCGACGCGAGCGGTGCGCCCTGCGCGCTCTTGGCCGCCGTGGTGACGCGGATCTGGAACGTGGTCGACAGCGGGAGCAGCGCGTCGGGCTGCAGCGTCATGCTGGTGAAGTCCGAGGAGAAGGTGACGTTGCCGATCGGCACGCAGTCGCTGAAGTCGCTGGAGGAGATCCCGACCGAGCCGCCGCACGCGGTGCTGCCGGTGAGGTTCGTCGACAGCGAGTCCGGGTCCATCGCTTCGCTGAAGGTGATGGTGATCGGCGTGTTCTGCGAGACCGTGGGCGTCAGGCTGTCGGCAGGGCTCGTGCTCGCGACCGTGGGCAAGGTGTACGTGCTGAACGGGAGCGACGTGTACGAGCCGTCCAGGCCCAGGCCGTCGGTGTCCACCACGTCGGTGACGATGGTGACGTAGCTCGAGCCGGGGTCGAGCAGCGCGCCCACGCCGAGCACCACGGTGGTGAAGTCGCTGGTGTCGATGCCGGTCAGCGGCACGCAGGGGCCGTCGGGGAGCTTCTTCAGTTGGAAGCTGCCGGTGCACGAGCCGTCGGTGGAGAAGGTGAGCGCCGGGCCGACGGTGATGGGCCTGTTGAAGGTGACGGTGGGGCGCGTGTCGAGCGGATTGCCGACGGTGACCGGCGTGGTGCCCACGACGCGCAGCACCTCGGAGGTGCTGAAGCCGAGCGACATGTACGAGGTGGCGGGGTTGCCGTCGGTGTCGGTGACGCTCGAGGTGAGCGCGAACACGATGGTCACGCCCGCGGGCCAGGCGCCGCTCGCGGGGTTCAGGGTGAACGTGCCGCCCGTGTTGGTGGCCGCGGTCATCGGGATGCAGGTGGTGAAGCCGTCGGCGGAGAAGCGCAGGTTGCCGCTGCACGTGGTGTCGCTGCCCGTGTTCACCGTGAGCGTCGCGAGGTCGGGCGAGACGCCGTTGTCCACGAAGGCGAAGCTGAACGACGCGGGGCTGCGCGGCACGGTGACGCCGTCGGCGGGCGAGAGGGTGGACGCGTCGATGGCGAGCGGCGGCGGCGTGTGCAGGTGGATGAGGAACGTGCTCGCGGTGACGCCGAACGCGTCCTGCGCGCCGAGGACGCGGAACGAGTACGTCGAGTCGGCGTCGAGGAGCGCGGCCGGCTTGACGGTGTAGTCGCCGCCCGAGGCCGTGACGCCGCTCGCGTCCATCTGGAGGCAGCTCGTGAAGGTGTCGTCGGTCGAAAGCTGGAACGTGCCGCTACAGGAAGTGTCGGCGGTGTTGGTGGTGAGCGAGGCGGCCGCGGGCGCGTGGTTGAAGGTCACCGAGATCGTGCCGGCGCGCGCGATGGTGGCCGCGTCTTGCGGCGTCGAGGTCAAGACTACGAAGGGCTGCAGCGTGGTGAAGCCGGTCGAGTCGAGGTCGCCGGCCGCGGTCTCACCCGCGAGATCGAGCACGGCCGTGGTGACACGGATGTAGTACGTGATCCCGTACGCGAGCGAGCTGACGGGCTGCACCGTGTACGTGTCGGTCGCGCCGGTCAGGCTGTTCGCGTCGAGCGCGACGCAGGTGCCGTCAGAGAAGCCGGGCGAGCTCGAGAGCACGAGCGAGCCGTTGCAGGTCGTGTCGGTGCCGACGCTGATGGTGGCGGGCTGGACGGCGCGGTCGAACTTCACCTGGATGGCGGAGTCCACGCCCACGTTGGTGGCGCCGTTCGCGGGCGTGTACGCGAGCACGCCGAGCGCGGTGACGGTGGTGAAGCCGGTGCTCGACGTGTACTGCGCGCCGAGGCGGCGGCCGAGCGTGTCGGTGGCGCCGGTGGTGACGCGCACCTTGTAGCGCGTGTCGGCGGCGAGGTGCGCCGAGGGCTGCACGGTGAAGCGCAGGAGATCGCCGGAGGCGGTGACGGTGGAAGAGAGCGGCACGCAGGTGGCGAAGTCGTCGGCGGAGACCTGGACCGTGTCGCTGCCGCACGCGGTGGTCTGGCCCGTGGTGATGGTGTTGGCCTGCGCGGGGTGGTTGAAGGTCACCGTGATCGCGGTGCCGCGCGGCGTGGAGGTGGCGCCGTCGGCGGGCGAGGTGCTGGAGACCGCGAAGCCGGCGAGCGTGGTGAAGCCGACGGGCTGCGTGAAGGCGGAGGCCAGCGCGAGCCCGCTCGCGTCCTTGGCTGCGGTGGTGACGCGCACCTTGTAGGTGGTGCTCTCGGCGAGCGCGGCGGCGGGCGTGAGCGTGAAGGTGAGGTCGTCGCCCGTCTGCGCGGCGCCGGTCATCGGCACGCAGGTGGCGAAGTTGTCGGAGGAGACCTGCACGCTGCCCGAGCAGGTGGTGTCGGCGCCGGTGTTGCCGGTGATCGACGAGGCGAGCGCGGCGGTGTTGAAGGTCACGCTGATGGCGGTGGACACGGTCGGCGTGTCGCCGTCGGCGGGGGTGACGGCGGTGACCACGATGGCCGAGCGCGTGGTGGCGCTGGTCGAGAAGGCGGTGCCGAGCGTGACGCCGTCAGAGTCGGCGAGGTCGGCGGTGCCGCCGATGTAATAGGTGGTGTCGGGCAGGAGCACGGGCGCGGTGGCCGACGCGGTGTTGCCCACGACGCTCAAGCCCGAGAGCGCGACGCACGAGCCCGCGGTGAACGTGGGCGAGGTGGAGAGGCGCAGGCGGCCGTTGCAGCTCGAATCGCCCAGCGTGACGTTGGCGGGCGGCCGGTTGAACGTGAGCGAGATGGCGCCGTTGCGCGCGGCGCCGGTGCCCGAGGGCGTGGCGCTGGTGACGCTGAAGGCGCTCTTGGTGGTGAAGGTGCCCGAGAGCGGGGCCGGGAGGTTCGCGCCGTCTGCGTCCTGCAGGAGCGTGCTGAGCGCGATGGTGTACGCGGAGTCCGGCTGCAGGAGCACGGGGTGGATGGTGAAGGTCATGAAGTCCGGCGAGTCGATGGGGCTCGACTCGTTCATCGGCTCGCAGCGCGCGCCCGCGGTCACCGAGAGCGCGGCCGCGCCGGTGCAGGAGGCGTCGTAGCCGAACGGCTGCACGGGGCGGTTGAAGGTGATCACGATCGCGGAGTTGATGGGCGCGTCCGGAGAGGACGCGGGCGAGAACGTCGCGGTCAGCGCGGCCTTGGTGGAGAACGAGAAGGGCGTGACCGTCGGATTCGAGAGGGCCACGCCGTTCGCGGTGAGGCCGCTGGTGAGGGCGACCTCGTACGTGGCGCCGCCGTCGAGCGGGCTCACGGGGATGATCTCGAGATCGCCGCCGACCGCGTTGAACGTGACCGCGGCGCAGGTGGCGAAGGCGTCCTTGGAGACGCGCACCGAGCCCGTGCAGGACGCATCGCTCGTGGCCGAGGCGGCGTCGAAGGCGTTGTCGAAGTGCGCCAGGACGTGCGCGTTGAGCGGCACGTTGCTGGCCGTGCCCGACGAGGTGGCGAGCGTGAGCAGCGTGAGCGCCTGCGCGGTGGTGAAGGCGCTGCTGGTGAACGTGGCCGCGAGCGGGACGCCGTCCGAGTCGAGGGCCGCGGTGGTGACGCGCAGCTTGTAGCTCGTGCCGTACGCGAGCGGGGCCGCGGGCGTGGCGCTGAAGGTGGTGTTGCCGTTCGACGCGGCGGCGGTGGCGCTGCCCAGGGCGACGCAGGAGGCGAAGTCGTCGGAGGAGAGCTGGAGCGCGCCGGTGCACGAGGTGCCGCTCGCGCTGGTGGTGATCGACGAGGTGGCGGCCGCGCGCGAGAAGGTGACGCTGACGGCGCTGGCCACGCTGACGCCGGTGCCGCCAGGCGCGGTGGCGGTGATGGTGAACGCGGCCTTGGTGGTGAAGGGCGTGCCGGTGGTGAACGCGGCCGTCATCGCGGTGCCGCTCGAGTCGGTGATGGCGGTGGTGGCGCGCACGAAGTAGCTGGTGGCCGGCGCGAGCGTGCCGGCGTTGATCGTGTAGACGGTGCTGGTGCCGCTCACCGACTGCAGCGCGACACAGCTCGCGAAGGTCGAGGTGGTGGAGATGAGGATCGAGCCGGTGCAGGCCGCGGCGCCGTTGTTGATGGTGACCGAGTTCGGGTCGGCGGCGCGGTTGAACGTGACGACGATGGGCGAGTTCAGGGCCACGTTCGTGCCGGCCGGCGTGACGCTGGAGACGCCGATGCCGGCGTCCACGATGATGTTGACGGAGGCGGCGGTGCTGGCCGCGCCGAGCGCGTTGAGCTCGGTGGCCGTGAGCACCACGGTCGCGCCGGCCCCGCCCGTGATGGTGAAGCCGACGGTGTTGGTCGTGCCGTTGGTGACGCCGCCGCTGCCGTTGACGTCGAAGGTGGCGTTGGAGACGGTCCACGCGTAGTGCATGCCCGTGTGCGCGGTCACGCTCGCGGAGACCAGCGTGCCGGTGTTGGCGTGCAGCGGGGCCGTGATCGAGGGCTGCGAGGGCAGGCTCAGGATGTGCGTGGCGGCGCTGCCGCTCGACGACTGCGTGCTGGCCGCGTTGATCTCGACGCAGCCGAGCGTGAGGTCGGTGCCGCCCGCGCCAGTGACGTTGAAGGTGACCGTGTTGGTGCCGGTGGCGGTGACGCCGCCGCTGCCGCCCGCGCCGAACGTGCCGCCGGTGATGGTCCACAGATAGGTCATGCCCGCGTGCGCGACGACCGAGGCGGTGACGCCGGCCGAGCCCGCGTTGACGTTGGCGGGAGCGGTGACGACGGGCGTGACCGGCGCGGCGACCACGTTGGTCTGCGCGGTGCCAGCGGCGCTGGCCGTGAGCGCGGCGTTGATCTCGACGACCGAGTAGCTGATGGTGCCGCCCGCCGCCGCGGTGTCGGTGAACGTGATCGAGTTGGTGCCGCCCGCCGTGACGCCGCTCGGGCCGCCGGTGCTGGTGATGGTCGCGCCGGTGACGGACCACTGGTAGGTCATGCCCGGGTTGGCGGTGACGTTCGCGCTGCCGCTGTGCAGCGTGGTGAGGGCCGCGGGCGCGCTGACGATCGGCTGCACCGGGAGCGCCACCACGTCGATGCTGCGGGTGCCCGCGAGGCCGGTGCCGATGTCGGTGGTGGCCGCGCAGGTGAGGACGATCTGGCCGCCCGTGGCCGCGGTGGCGGTGAAGGTGATGGAGTTGGTGCCGCCCGCGGTGACGCCGCTCTCGCCGCCCGCGCTGGTGATGACGCCGCCCGCGATGCTCCAGGTGTAGGTGGCGCCGCTGTCGGCGGGCACGGACGCGGTGAGGCCGGTCGAATCCACGGTGACGGGCGAGGCCGAGGTGATGACGGGCGCCGCGGGGAGATCGCCGAACACGAGCGCGGCCGACGGATCCGAGGACGCGCTGTTGCCCACCGGGTTCCTGGCGAAGACCTCGAACACCACAGAGTCGCCGGGCGAGAAGCCGCTCACGATCGCGCTGGTGCTGGTGGTGACCGCGGCCTGCGCGAAGTCGGCGCCGTTGACGGCCTGGAACACGGTGTAGCCGGTGATGGCGGCGCCGCCGTCGCTCGCGGGCGCGGTCCACGACACGCTGGCCGTGAGGCCGGTGGCGGTGGCGGTGACGCCCGTGGGCGCGCCGGGGACGGTCGCGGTGGGGAGGGGCGTGACGCCCGCCGAGGGATCGGAGGCCGGGCCGGTGCCGACTGCGGTGATGGCGGCCACGGTGAACGTGTACGTGCTGGTGCTGCTCAGGTTCAGGACGGTGGTGCTGGTCGCGGTGCCGATCGAGGTGAGCGTGAGGCCGATGCTGGGCGTGATGAGGTAGCCGGTGATGGGCGAGCCGCCGCTGTCGGCGGGCGCGGTCCAGGAGAGCTGCACGCTCAGCAGGGACGCGGCGCCGCTGACGCCTGTGGGCGCGCCGGGGAGGCCGAGCGTGGTGACAGCGGACGAGGGCGCAGACTCCGCGCTGTCGCCGGCGCCGTTGGTGGCGTGGACGGTGAAGGTGTAGCTCGTCGCGTTCGCGAGGCCCGCGACGGTCGCGCTCACGCCGTCGGAGCCGAAGGCGATGCTGTAGTTGCCGCGCGGCGTGACCGAGACGATGTAGCCCGTGATCTTCGCGCCGCCGTCGCTCACTGGCGCGGTCCAGCGCACGGTGGCCGAGCGGACGCCCGCGGTCGCGGTGACCTCTGTGGGCGCGCCGGGGACGGTCACGCCCTCCTTGAAGCAGTGCTTGCTCGGCGAGCACACGTACCCCTCGGGGCACTTGCTGTCCGCGGTGCATGCGAGCTGGCCATCCGGGATGTCGGGTGAGTAGCAGCCGGCGGCGACCAGCAGGAGCGCCAGAGAAAACAGGGTCAGCGATCGCGAGGAGAGGCGCATCGTGTGTGACCTCGACTTGAGATGGCGTTTGCCGCAACCGCGCGCCCGGAAGGGCCCCACCCTGAGACGTGTTCGCGCAGGACTCGGCGTGAGGATGTTGGCGCCAGGGGGAGAGGTGGGTCAAGACACAGGGCGGCAAGCGCAGAAGCGCTGAAGGAAGAGAAGCCAGCGTTGGCCATCGAACTGTTTGGAGCGTGCGCGGATTGGACACGAGCAGCCTGGGCGCCCATAGTTTCATCTGGCCCATGCCGAGCTGCCGCCGCCGGTCGAGGGCCAGTCCAGGGGTGGACGCATGCGGAACGTGGGCGCCTTCACGGTGTGGCTGTCTGCCGCGCTCATCCTCGCGATGTCCGCGCGCGCTCGCGCTGAAGATGCGCCCGCCGCGCCGGCGGTCACCTCGACGCCCGGGTCCACCTCGACGCCCGCGTCCGCCGACCCACGCGCTGACGGTGACAGCGCCGCGCTCTCGCAGCTCGCGCACTTCGTCGAGATCCACGGCTTCGCCAGCCAGGGCTTCATCAAGACCACCGGCACGAACTACCTCGTGCAGAACTCGAAGCGCGGCAGCTTCGAGTTCAACGAGATCGGCTTCAACCTCACCAAGGACCTCACCGACCGCCTGCGCGTGGGCATGCAGATCTTCGCGCGCAGCGTGGGCTCGGTGGGCACGTACACGCCGAAGTTCGACTGGTTCTATCTCGACTACCACTTCCAGGATTGGCTCGGCTTCCGCGCAGGGCGCACCAAGCTGCCGTTCGGCCTCTACAACGAGGTGTACGACATCGACTCCGCGCGCGTGCCGGTGCTCCTGCCACAGTCGATCTATCCGCTGCTCAACCGCGACACGCTGCTCGCGCAGACGGGCTTGGAGGCCTACGGCTACGTGCGCATCGGTCCGCTGGGCGCCATCGACTACCGGCTCTACGGCGGCACGTTCTACTTCCCGACGCCCTCGGCGCCCGGGGCGACGCTGCTGCAGTACGACGTGCCCTACATCATCGGCGGGCGCGTGATGTGGGAGACGCCGCTCGAGGGCTTGCGCATGGGCGGCAGCTTGCAGGCCGCGCGCATCGACGCGGACTACACCGTGGTCGGGGCGGGCGGCGCGGTGATCCCCGTCTCGCTGCAGTTCCCGTATCTCATCGGCGTCGTCTCCGTCGAGTACATCGCGCACGATCTGCTGCTCGCGGCCGAGTGGGGACGCTGGCGCGCCGACATCGAGACGAACATCGCGCCGGCCACGCGCACCGTGAACGAGCGCGCGTACGCGCTGGCGCAGTATCGCGTGCTGCCGTGGCTCACGCCGGCCGTCTACTACTCGGTGTTCGTCCCCAACATCGACCACCGCGAGGGCACCGAGCATCACCAGTACGACCTCGCCGCCACGCTGCGCTTCGACTTCAACGCGCACTGGCTGCTCAAGCTGGAGGGCCACTACCTGCAGGGCACCGGCGACGTGAGCCGCGACCTGAACGACAATCGCCCGCTCTCGTCGCTGGCCAACGATTGGTTCATGATCCTCGCCAAGACCACGGTCTACTTCTGAGTCACCCATGCGCGCGCTCCGGCTCCTCGCACTCTGCACCGTCGCCTCCGCCCTCGTGGGCGCGGCGTGGGCCGACACGCGCACGGACTTCGTGGTGATCGTGCACCCGGCCAACACCGTCACCTCGGTCGAGCGGCGCTTCCTCGCCGACGCCTTCCTGAAGAAGATCACGCGCTGGAGCGACGACGTGGCGCTGCGTCCTGTCGATCTCGATCCCGCGTCCCCGCTGCGCGAGCGCTTCTCCGAGCAGGTGCTCTCGCGCTCGGTGTCGGCGGTGAAGAGCTATTGGCAGCAGCTCATCTTCTCGGGCCGCGGCATCCCGCCACCAGAGCTGCGGGAGGAGGACGCGGTGGTCGCGTACGTGCTGTCGCACCCAGGCGCGATCGGCTACGTGTCGGTGAAGACGAACCTCCAGGGCGCACGGACGGTGGTGATCAAGTGAGCGATCCGGCCATCCGCATCCCGCTGCGCCTGAAGCTCTTCGCGGTGGTGGGGACGGCGGCGGCGGTGTTCGTCGTGCTCATCACCGCGAGCGCCATCCTCGAGCGCCGCACCGCGCTGCAGCTCTCCGACATCCAGGAGCGCTATCTCCCGCGCATCCAGCTCGGCCCGCAGCTCGAGGGACACTTCTCGCGGCTCACGCGCAGCTTCCAGGACGCGGTGGCGGCGCGCGACGTCGAGCTGCTCAACGTGTCGCGCGAGGAGCGCGACGGCTTCGTGTCGACGCTGAACGCGGCCAAGGGCGCGGTGCCGCCCGC
>JAFEBC010000723.1 GCA_018266095.1 Deltaproteobacteria bacterium | reverse complement strand
TCAAGGTCATGCAGCGCGACGCGAACCAGCAGATCTGCCGTCTGGGCGGCAACGCGGAGGCGCAGTTCGAGGCGCACGCGACGCTGTTCTCGGATGAGTTCAGCATCCTGGACGCGAAGGGCACCGTGTCGGCGAACGACAACGACGACCTGAAGGCGTGGGTCGACTCCAAGCTGTACGTCGTCGGCTATCAGGTGTTCGACACCAACGGGCACTACAACCTGACCGGCTCGCCGTACACGAAGAACTGGGGCGACGGCGACAAGATCCAGGTCATCGAGGTGCCGTTCCAGGTGGCGTGGGTGACGATCACCGTGTCGGCGGGCATCGAGTACGACTACGGCGTCAACGTGGTGCTCAACGCGGGCACGGTCACCTCCAAGAGCTGCGTCCCGTCGAACCCGGTGCTCTCGGCCACGGCGACGTTCACGCCCTACGCCGACCTGGGCGGCTGGGTGGACGCGGACGCGAGCCTCTTGGGCGGGCTCGTGGGCGTGGGCGTGGAGATCCAGCTCACGCTGGTGGGTCTGCAGCTCCCGCTCTCGGCGCGGCTCGCGGTCGAGCCGAAGAACATCAACAACGTGCCGTACCTGGGCATCACCTTCAACGCGGGCCTGAACCTCATCCTCACCACGCTCAAGGGCGAGCTCGACTTCTACCTGAAGGCGTTCTGGGTGAAGGTGTTCAGCATGAAGGTGTTCGGCTGGGATGGGTTCAGCCACACCTTCCCGGTGTTCCGCACGCCGGAGGTGAACATCCCCCTGGTGCAGCTCGGCGGCGGCACGATCCAGCCGACCTCGGATTCGGACGCGCGCACCTCGGAGCTGTAAGCGGCTGGAAGGACAACAGAAAATAGACGACGCGGCGCACGGGAAGATCGTGCGCCGCGTTCGTTTTTGCTGGCGAACCCTGACCCCCCTCGAGGAACCGATGCCGCTCCGCAACCGCATTCTCGCCGTCACTGCGCTCATCACTGTCGCCGCCGTCGTGGGGTCGATGGTCATGCACGGGGCCGTCTCGCGGCGCGCGTCGAAGCCGGGGGAGGCCGCGGCGCAGAGCGAGTCGCTCCTGCCCTTGCGCGTGAGGTGGCCGGCGGGGGTGCGCACGATCTACGGCGTCGAGTGGACGGCGCGCACGCATGGGCTCGTGGCGCCGACGCAGCTCGAGCAGGCCAAGCGGCTGGCGTTCGAGGCGGAGACGCAGGCGGAGATCGCGGTCGACGGCCTGGGCGAGGCGGGCGGCGAGATGGAGCTGGCGCTCTCGTACGCGAGCGTCAAGACGTTCGACTTCCGCATGGCGGGGCGCAGCGCCACCACGGACGCGGGCAAGGCCGGCGAGAGCCTGCGCGGGCAGCGGGCGCTGTTGCGCGTGAGCGATCGCGGCGAGCTCAGGTCGATCGCCTTCGAGCCGGGGACGAGCCCGGAGGTGAAGTCGGCGCTCAAGGCCCTGGCGCAGGAGCTGGGCTTCACGCTGGCGCCGGGCGGCGAGCAGCAGTGGGAGGCCGAGGAGCCGGTGAGCCTGGGTGTATTGCAAGTGCGATACACGCGGCACGGCGAGGTGGTGCAGCGCACGCCGGTGGCGTTCAAGTCGCTCGACGCGGTGCGCGGCGCGCTGGACGGCAAGCAGGAGCTCGAGGGCGGCGCGTCGGTGCGCGTGGACGACCAGGGGCTGGCGGCCATCCTCGACACGGAGAGCTGGAGCTACACGCGGCGGGGGATGAACGAGCCGTCGATCGCGACCGCGTTCGAGTTCAAGCTGGAGCGGCTGCGCACGGAGACGATCGACCCGCTGGCCATCCGCGCGGCGCTGGGCAAGGCGCTGCCGCAGCCGCTGGGCAAGGCCATCGTCGATGACGGGCTCGCGGCGCGGCGTGACGCGCGCCTGGCGGAGAAGATGTCGGCGGAGAAGCTGGTGACGTTCATCAGCGACTACGATCGCGGGGCCAAGCCGGAGCACGGCCTGTTCACCTCCGCGGGCGCGTTCCTGCGGCTGCACCCGGAGGAGCTGCCGGGGCTCGTGGAGCGCTTCCAGGACAAGGGCACGGGCTCGAAGGGACGCGGGTTCGTGCTCGATCTGCTGGCCGAGGCGGGCGACGCGAAGGCGCAGGGCGCGCTGGTGCAGGCGCTGGGCAGCAAGGCGGCGCGCGCGGATTCGAAGGAGTACGGGATGCTGGTGCAGCGGCTCGCGTTCGTGGGCGAGCCGACGCCGGAGACGGCGAAGTACCTCGAGGACGAGCTCGCGCGCGCCAAGCGCAGCAGCGACGTGGAGACGCAGCAGGGCGCGGCCACTGCGCTGGGCGCGATGGCGAACCGGATGATCGACGCGGGCCGCAAGGACGAGGCGCGGGCGGCGCTCGAGGAGCTGCGCGGCCAACTGCGCGACGCGACCTCGAACGAGGTGCGCCTGGGCCTGCTCGCGGGCTTGGGGAACGGCGCGCAGGCCGAGGATGTGCCGGCGCTGAACGAGTTCGCGGCGAGCGATGACCCGAAGGTGCGCTCGCAGGTGGCCTCGTCGCTGCGCGCGATCAACGACCCGGGCGCACGCGAGACCTTGCTCAAGCTGGCGGCGGATGGCTCGGCGGGCGTGGCCTCGAGCGCGTTCGCGGCGCTCAATCAGCAGAAGCTGGGCGGCGACGAGTGGGGCCTGATCGCGAGCCTGGTGAACGCGGGGAAGATCGTCACGGGCGCGGACGCGAACTTGATCAACCTGGTGCGCTTGCACCGGCGCGAGGCGGGGCCGCTGGGGGATCAGATCCTGCGCGCGCTGCTCGCGCGGAACAGCGCGCCCGACAATGATCTCGGGTCGACGATTCGCGGGATGCTGGGAGATCAAGGGTAACCGCCGGGCACCTGCAAAGAAAAGACAAAGGCTCCAACGCGGAGGCGCGGAGACGCGGAGTGTGTGTTGGTTCAACAGGAGGTCCCAACCCCTTGCTGCCTGGGCCGGCGTCCAAACAGACCCCAAAGCCTCCGCGTCTCCGCGCCTCCGCGTTGAAAGCTTGTGGCATCGCTGCCATCCACGACGGTCAAATCTGCCCGCGCAGCACCTCGACCGGCTCGACGCGCGCGGCCCGCCACGCGGGCAGGAGGCTGGCGACGGCGCCGATCACCAGCGCGAACACGAAGCCGTACACGTAGAAGATCGGGTCCTCGAAGACGACGAACGTGCTCGACTTGATGAGGCCCTCGGTCTTCACCTTGAGCGTGCCGAGGAAGAGCACGAGGCGCCAGCCGGCCAGGTCGCCGAGCACGGCGCCGATGGTGGAGAGCGCGAGGCCCTGCAGGAGGAAGCACCAGAGGATGTCCTTGCGGCGCAGGCCCACGCTGCGCAGGATGGCGATGTCGCGCGTCTTCTGCAGCACGATCATGACCTGGATGGCGAGGATGCCGAAGCCGCCGACGACGAGGATCGCGCCCACCACCAGCTTGACGATCACGTTCTGCACGTCGAAGAGGCCGAGAAAGTTGGCGTTCTGTTCGATCCAGCTCTCGGCGTCCTGGCCGGTCATCTCCTCGACGCGCTGGGTGAACGCGGGGGCGCTCCACGGATCCTTGAGGCGCACCTCGATGCGGCTGACGATGGACGGCTTGCGCAGGACCTCTTGCGCCACATCGAGCGGGACGTACGCGCGCACCTTGTCGATGGCGGGGATGCCGACATCCAGGATGGCCACCACGCGCAGGGAGCGCGAGAGGCCGCCGGGCGCGACCATGCGCACGCGATCGCCGAGGTGGGCGCCGAGGCCGTCGGCGACGCCCTGGCCGATGACGATGCCGTCGGCGGTGCTGGCGAGCGAGAGGAAGTTGCCCTGCGCGGCGTAGGACGAGACGGGCGTGCAGCGATCCTGGAGCGCCGCGTGCACGCCGCGGACGTCGACGCCGAGATCCTGCGTGCCGCGCGAGAGGAGCGCCTGGCCGTTGAGCACGGGGCACGCGGCCTCCACCTCGGGCATGGCTTGCAGCGCGTCGACCACGTCACGCGGGCGCTCGACGCGCGTGATGCGATCGCGCGGCTCCTCGCGGTGGATGAGCGCCGCGAACGGACCCGGCAGCAGCAATTCGAGGATGGACGCGTTGCTGCCGAGCTTCTTGTCGAGCAGCACCACGTGCGGCGACACGCGCAGGATCTCGCCTTTGAACTTCATCTGGAAGCCCTGCATGATCGCGTTCATGGCCACGAGCGTGGTCACGCCGAGCGCGACGCCGCCGATGGCGATGCCGCCGAGGAAGCGGCGGTCCCACAATTGGCGGAGGGCGATGAAGAGGATGGTGCGCATGTCGGTGCGTGTCCTCCGGGGCTCAGCGCGGCGTGCGCAGCGCGGCTTCCAGCGCGGTCTTCATCTCGTCTGCGAGGGAACCTGCATCACCCGTGAGGTGCGCGATCTTGAGCTGCGCCTCGGCGCTGCCCTCGGCCACCTTGCGTTGACGCACGCGATCGTACGCGCCCGCGTCGAGCTGCACGAGCGTGAGCGGGAGCAGCATGTTGCCCTTGCGCAGGCGGCCGTAGTCGAAGCTGGCGTCGCCGAGGGCGAGGTCGATCTTGTCGGCGAGCGCGCGCGCGGCGGGCTCGTCGAGCCTTTGGCGCGGCTCGAGCAGCAGCGCGTAGCCAGGACGATCGCGGCCGGGATTCGCAGGGCCCGGCAGCGCAGGCGCGAGCGTGAAGAAGGTTGCTTCCAGTGACATCGCGCTCAAGGCAGCGCCGACCGCGCGGTTCACGTGGCTCTCGTCGAGCTTCTCGCCGGCGAGGTTGGAGGCCGCGCCGCTCTTGCGCACGAAGCGGATGCGCGGGGTCTTGCCGTGGAAGCCGCACACTTCGATCACGTCGCCGAGCAAGTAGCGTGAGAGGCCCGCGCCGGTGGTGAGCACGATGAGGTAGCGGCGGCCGTCCTCGAGCTCCCAGGCGAACTTCGTCTCGCGCGAGCCCTGCTCGAAGGCGTCCTCGGGGATGAACTCGTAGAAGTGGCTGGTGGTGGCGAGCGCGC
>JAFEBC010000722.1 GCA_018266095.1 Deltaproteobacteria bacterium | reverse complement strand
GCACCACCGCGAACCTCGCCCTCACGGTCACCGCGCAGGACGGCACCACCACGCAGACGTACACCGTGGCGCTCACGCAGCAGCCCTCGGCGGACGCTTCGCTCTCGGCGCTCGCGCTCAGCGCCGGAGCGCTCACGCCCGCGTTCAGCCGCACCACCCTCGGCTACGCGGTCACGCTCCCCTACGGCACCGCCACGCTCTCGGTCACGCCCACGCTGCACGACACCACCGCGTCGATGACGGTCTCGCAAGATGGCGGCGCGGCCACCGCGATCAGCAGCGGCGCTGCGTCGGCGGCGTTCCCGGTCCCTGCGCCGGGCACGGCCTCGATCATCGCCGTCGCCGTCACCGCACAGGACGGCGCCACCACGAGCACGTACTCGATCAGCGTCACGCAGAAGAGCGGCGCGGATTCGTCGCTCTCGGCTCTCACCATCGACACCGGCACGCTGACCCCCGCGTTCACGAGCTCGACGATGGCCTACAGCGTGGTCATGCCGCACGGCGCGGCCTCCTTCAAGATCACGCCGACCGCGACCAATCCGCTGGTGGGCTCGATCAAGGTCTCGCAGGACGGCGGCACGGCGAACACGGTCGCGACCGGCACGGCCTCGCTCGCGCTCAACGTGCCCGCGGTGGGCACCACCTCCACCATCGCGGTCGCGGTGACCTCGCAGGACGGCGCGCACAACACGACCTACTCGATCTCCGTCTCGCAGGCGCCCGCGACGGACTCAGCGCTCTCGTCGCTCGCCATCAGCGCCGGCACGCTCACGCCCGCGTTCAGCACCACGACCACCACGTACACCGTGTCGGTCGCCTCGAACACCGGCACCATCACGGTCACGCCCACCGCGCGCGACGCGAGCACGGCCTCCATCACGTTGCAGCAGGACAGCGGCGCGCCCACGGCGGTCGCCAGCGGCGCGGCCTCGGCGGCGATCACCGTCCCGGGCGCGGGTTCGTCCACGGTGCTCAAGCTCGTGGTCACCGCGCAGAACGGCGCGACCACCACCTATCAAGTGACCGTCACGCGCCTCGCGGCCACCGACGCGAACCTCTCCGCGCTCACGGTGAGCGCTGGCACGCTGACGCCCGCGTTCTCGACCACCACGACGCAGTACACGGTGGCGCTGCCGTTCACCACCGCGAGCGTCACCCTGACGCCCACGGCCGAGTCCAACCTCGCGCAGTCGATCAAGCTCACGCAGGACCTCAACTCGCCCGTCACCATCGCCAGCGGCAGCGCGTCGCCTGCGCTCAGCATCCCGGCCGGCGGCGCGTCGACGAGCACGATCGTGGTCACCGCGCAGGACGGCACCACGACGCAGACGTACCGGGTCGTCATCTCGCGCGCGGCCGCGAACAGCGTCGCCACGCTCTCGTCGCTCACCGCCAGCGCCGGCACGTTCTCGCCCACGTTCGCCAGCGGGACGTTCGCGTACACGCTGACAGCGCCGCACGGCACCGCGTCGATCACGCTCACGCCCACGGCCACCGCTGGTACCAACATCCAATCGCTCACCGCGGCCATCAACGGCGGCGCGGCCACCAGCGTGAACAGCGGCTCGCCCACGGGCGCGATCTCCGTGCCCGCGGTGGGCACCACCTCCAGCATCGCCATCGTCGTCACCGCGCAGGACGGCACGCACGTCGACACGTACACGATCACGCTCAAGCAGGCCGCCTCGGCGGACTCGACGCTCGCCGCGCTCTCGCTCTCCGCGGGCGCGCTGCGTCCGGCGTTCGCCAGCAACGTGACCACCTACGCCGTCACCGCGCCGCCCGGCACCACCTCGACCACGCTCACCGCCACGCAGAGCGCGATCGAGGCGAAGTCGATCACGCTGCAGCAGGACTCCGGCGCGCCGGTCACGATCACGAGCGGCGTCGCCGCCGGCCCGTTCACCATCCCCGCGGTCGGCAGCAGCACCGTGTTCAAGGTGAAGGTCACGGCGCAGGACGACTCGACCACCACCACGACCATCACGGTCAACCAGGCCGCCACCACCGACGCGACGCTGTCCTCGCTCGTGCCCGACACCGGCGCTCTCTCACCTTCATTCGACAGCGGCACGTTCGCGTACACCGACAGCGTGCCCTTCGGCGCCGACACGATCTCGTTCACGCCCACGGCCAACTCGCCCAACGCGCTCTCCATCACCATCGCGCAGGACGGCGGCGCGGCGACGTCGGTGCCGAGCGGCTCGGCCTCGCTCGCCTACGGCGTGCCCGCGTTCGGCAGCAGCTCCACGTTCACGTTCGTGGTCACCGCGCAGGACGGCACCACCACGCAGACGTACACGGTGACCGTGTCGCAGGCGCACCGCGATGACTCGACGCTCTCGGCGCTGGGCGACTCCGCGGGCGCCCTCACCGGCTTCGCCTCCACCACCACGAGCTACGCGTACACGGTGCCGTTCCAGACCAGCGCGTACACCATCACCGCCACGCTCAGCGACCCGCTCGCCTCGCTCAAGGTCAACAACGTGTCCGCGCTCAGCGGCAGCCCGGTCGCCGTCTCGCTCGTCACCGGTCTCAACGAGGTCGACGTCGACGTCACCTCGGCCGACGGCACCTCCACCACGCGCTACACGCTCGACATCACCGAGGATGCGCCCACCGCGACAATCGGCGTCACCGTCAACGGCAACCCGGTCACCAGCGGCGGCGCGGCCGTCGACTTCGGCTCGGCGCTCACCATCGGGAGCAACAGCCTGACCTTCACCATCGCCGACACGGGCATCGCCGATCTGGACATCAGCGACGCCAGCGTCACCAGCGGCTCGCCGGACTTCATCATCACCAGCGCCCCGCCCGCCACGGTCACCTCGGGGAACACGGGCACGTTCGTCGCGAAGTTCGCGCCGAGCGCGTCGGGCACACGTCCTGGCGCGATCACCATCAGCAACTCCAGCGCGAACCAGCCGTCGTTCGTCATCAACACCACGGGCTTCGGCATCAGCGCGGTGGGCGCGATCGCGGTCACCTCGACGAACGGGTCGAGCAGCCTCACGGGTCAGGGCAACACGCTGCAGATGATCGCGACCGTCACGCCGGCGGACGCCGCCCAATCCGTGACCTGGTCGACGAGCGATCCCAGCATCGCCACCGTCAGCGCCACCGGTCGCTTGAGCGCCGTCGGCAACGGCCCCGTGTCCGTGATCGCCACCGCCACCGACGGCAGTGGCGTCGCCGGCTCCAGCACCATCAACGTGGTGTCGACGAACTTCCTCTCGCTGATCAAGCAGGCGCCCGCGACCGGCAGCCCGCCCACCATCGCGGCGAGCAGCACCGCGGGCGTCATCACGCTCAACCACGCGTTCGGTGCCTCCGGAAACGCCTTCAAGTACGTGGCACCAAACTTCTACGGCACGTCCTCCAACGGCTTCCTCGCGCTGCCGTTCTCGCTCGCTGGCGACTTCAGCATCAGCGCGACCATCACCATCAACCTGGCCAACAAGGTGAACAGCGCCTGCGGCATCGGCATCGGCGTCACCACCGGCTTCAGCGCGAACGATCGCTACGCGTACTTCCTCATGCCCACGAGCGGAAACGCGTCGCCGCGCTACGTGAACAGCGCCACCAACGTGACCAACGCGTCCTCGCCGGCGCTGACCTTCACCATCGGCGCCAACGGCACGGGCACGCCGGTGCAGGTGTTCTTCAACCGCGTGGGCACCAACATCACCATGGGCTGGAACAGCCCGGGCGCTGGCTCGACCACGCTCGCGACCACGACCTTCACCGACGGCACCACCGCCTACGGCGCCGGCACCGTCTATCCGACCCTCTCGTTCAACAACGTCGCCGCGACCATCTCCAGCTTCGTGATCAAGGACGGCACCGGCGCGACCGTGTTCGACTCGTCCACCGGCACCATCCAGGCGTTCACGCCGGGCTCCCTGGCGCTCTCGGCCCCCACCGCCAGCCTCGTCAAGGGCACGGCGGGCACGATCACGGCGACCGCGATCGCCACCGGCGGCGGCACCGCGCCGATCACGGCCACTGCGGCGGATCCGTCCGTGCTCAGCGTCTCTGTCGCGCCGAGCTCGACCACGTCGATCATCACGCTCAACGGCCTCAAGGCCGGCGCCACCACGGTGACCGTCACCAACACCGGCGACACCAATCAGAACACCAACACCAAGACCATCGCGGTCAACGTCATCGAGTTCAACAGCAGCGACAACTACGGCTCGATCGTCGCCAACACGTACCCCGCGGCTGGCTCGACCGGTGCGTACGCCGACGGCGAATTGGCGCTCACCTTCGATGGCCCGCCCACGCTCAACAGCGGCGGCTCCATCGACCTCTACAAGACGGACGGCTCGCTGCTCGATCGCATCTTCTTCGCGGGCGAATCACAGACCGTGAACGGCGTCACCGTGGCGGTGGGCACTCAACTGGTGCGCGTGAGCGGCAACACGGTCTACTTCACGCCGCACTTCGGCAAGCTCGCGTACGGCACGACCTACTACGTGGGCATCGCCACCACCGCGATCACGGGGACGCTCAACAACACCACGTTCACCGGCTTCTCGAACGCGAGCGGCGTGGCGACCTGGAACTTCACCACGCAGGCCGCGCCCACGCTCGTGTCGCCGGTGACGGTCGATGGCTCGCAGGCGAGCACGGCCAACTTCCGCACCGTCGGCGGCGCGCTCATGTACCTCGCGGCGCATCCGATCGCAGGCGCGACCGCGGTGACCGTGAACATCGCCGCGGGCACGTACACGGAGCTGGTGAACTATCGCGCCGCGACAGCGAACCCCGCGCTCACCATCACGCTCAGCGGACCCGCGGGCCACACGCGCAGGGACAACTGCGTCATCCAGTACACGAACGGCGGCAGCCTGAACTCCCAGAACGCGCGCGCGTTGTTCTACTTCGCGGGCGCGAACCTCGTGATCCAGAACCTCACGCTCAAGAACACGGGCGTGCGCTCGGTCGTCGCGCAGGCGGAGGCGATGTACTTCGACAGCCGCGCCGGCTACACGATGGCCGCGAACAACAGCTCGTTCATCTCGCGCCAGGACACGATCCAGACGTCGGGGCGCGCGTGGTTCTACAACTCGTACATCGAGGGCAACGCCGACTTCATCTGGGGCATCGCCGACGCGAACCTGGTCGAGTACTGCGATCTGCGCGTGGTCAGCGAGAGCTCGTCGACGCCGTTCAGCATCTTCGTCGCGCGCACGGGCACGACGGGCGCGGCGACGATCGGCAAGGGCTACGTGCTCTTGAACTCGACGGTCACCGTGGACACGGGCGCCATCTGCTCGTACGGCCGCGACGCGGGCACGGGCAGCTTCTATGACCAGGTGGCGCTGGTGAACAACACGTTCACCGGCGGCGGCTCGCTCGTCACCAACCCCAGCAACCTGTGGGTGACGTCCACCGCGCCGCTCTCGTTGGGCGACTCGACGTACGTGGGCTGGAAGGCCTCGGGCAACACCGGCCTCGGCGCGGACACCATCGTCACCGCCTCGGGCACCGCGTCCACCATCAACAGCGTGGACAGCGAGTACGACACGCGCGACCACATCTTGAACCGCGTGATCAGCGTCTCGGGCGGTGTGCCCACGGGCTACGCGGCGGCCGCGACCACCTGGGACGTGTCGTCGCTCGCGGCGCAGTGGGGCGCGCCCTAAGCGAGCCTCGCCAGCTCCTCGAAGGCCGCGTAGTACTCGCGGCGGAACGCCACCACCGTGGGCGCGCTCGCCGAGGCGCGGTGCGTGACCAGGTTGCGCACGGCCGCCAGCGTCTGCAGCTTGTGCGCGAGGCGCGCCATCGCGTCCGCGCTCTTGCCCGGCAGGTGGAACACGTTGCGAGCGAGCGGCGGCTGGTCGACGGCGAAGAACAGCATCAGCCGTCCCCACTCGGTGATCGAGAGCGGCGAATCGAGCCGCCGCGAGGCCCGCTCCTGGAACGCGCGCAGCGCATTCACCGCGCCACGCAGCGGCACCTCGACCTTGGCGTCGCCCATCGAGGGCCGCTCGTTCCAGCGCGTGGTGAGCCAGTCCTGATACGCGGGCCAGCCCACGTGCAGCTTGTCGAGCAGGTCCACGAACGACGACGGATCGCGCTGCAGCGAGGCGAGCTTGGGCGCGAGCCAAGCGTGCACCCAGCCCTCGAGCACCTTCATCCACAAGAGGATCGGCGGCGCCTGATCGGCCTCGGCGTGGCCCGCGGTGCTCTGGTGCAGGGACTCCGCGGTGCGCAGGCTCTTGTCGAGCGGCGCGAAGAGCGGCGACTTGGCGAGGCGCGCGTAGACGGGGAACAGGGCCGCGAGCGCTTCGTCGATGTTCGCGGCGGCCTTCTGCTGCACGGGCGGCGCGAGCAAGGAGAGCTTCAAGGTGAGCAGCGGCTCGTAGGCGGCGTCGTCGTGGCGCACGTGCGAGAGCGCTGCGTCGAGGAGCGGCAGGTAGTGCTCGCGCTCCTCGGGCGG
>JAFEBC010000721.1 GCA_018266095.1 Deltaproteobacteria bacterium | reverse complement strand
GGGGTGTCGCCACCTGTCGTCAGCTCGATCTCGGCGATGCCGGTCTTGTCGGACGGACTGGGATCGGGGCCGACCCAGTCGATCACGATGGGAAACGTGACGCTGTTTGAGTCAGCCACGCTCGCGAGTTTGAACGAGTCGGGGAGGGGAGGGATGCTGAGGAAGACGCTGAGGTCGTACGTCGCTGGCTGGTGCGGATCTCGAGACGTGAAGTCGAAGAGCAGATGGGCCTTCAAGTCGAGTGTGGCGAAGGGCGGAAAGCCAGGCGGGTCGAATGCGACCCAGACGCTAGAGAGAGGCATGCCGGTCCCAGGTGGGATGGTCACGCGGGAGACCGCGCAATACCCCGTCGGAAGGCAGGCGTCCGGGCAGGCCGGAGGGCAGGGAAGAGGACATCCGGTACCTGGATCCGTGAGCGGCCCGCACGCGGCAACGAGGAGGAGGCAGAGCGCGGTCAGTCGCACAGCGGCGCCTCGAGGTAGGGGGCAGCGCTCCAAAGCGTGGCATGAACGGTCGACTGGCCGTTCAGCACGTAGCGGGCCCCGGTGACACTCGGGGGTTCGAGGACCTCGATGCGCAGTTCCCCGAAGGTGTCGCGGTCGGGGAACGCGACTCCAGAAACGTCCTGCCACAGAGGCACATTTGGCTGGAGTGCGACGAGTTCCTCATAGAACGCCACCTGCTCGTTGATGGCGACGCGGAAGCTCCACAGCGTCCGCGCTGTCTCTCCTGGCGCCAACTCGAGACCGGAGTGCAGCTCGAAGCCGATGGCCGCTCCTGCGGGGAAACCGTCGAGTGGCCATACCCACGGTTCTCCTTGTTCCACAGGCTGAAAATCGAACGTGGCGGCGGTGGACCAGGTCTCGGCGCAGTACCCGCTCGGCAGACATGAGGCCGGACACGCGGCTGGGCACGGCTTCGGACAGCGCTCCGCGGACGCATGGACATTCGGGTCCGTGATGGGCCCGCACGCCCACACCGCGGCCAAGCCGCACGCGCCGATGAACCTGTGCCCGCGCGTTACCACGCGTACCCCACGCCCGCGCCTGCCGCGCCGAAGGCCCACAGATGTCGATCGGCGTCCGTGCGCACGAGCAGGCCGCCGCCCGAAGCCACGACATCCACGCGCACGCCGTTCGAGAACACCCACGACACGCCCGCGAGCGCATCCAGGCGCGGTTCGACAGCGAGCCGCGTCGCTGGGGCGCCCTCCTGCCGCACTGCCACGATGCCTCCGCGAGCCCCCGCGCGCAGGCGCAGATGGTCGAAGGCAAACTCCCAGCCCCCGCCGATCACCAGCGTGAACTCGCGCTCGAGGAACGCCTGCGTCGATGGCCGGCCGATGGCCTCGGACACGGCGCCCAGGAGCAGCGGGCGGCCCATGCCAGGCGCCACGTCGAACGCGTGCGACACCTCGGCGCCGCCGCCGACCAGGATCGACAAGCCACCGACCGCACCCGAGGACACGACACCTTCGAGCACGAGCGCGGTCTCGGGTCCGCTCCCCTTGCGGCCGCCGGGTACAACCTTCCAGCGCGCGAGGTCGGCCGTGGTGACGGTGACATGCGCCCCCTCGGCCAACGTGACGATGTCCTCCAGGTAGTGGTCGCGGACACGCGATCGCAGCCGCCACGTCCCTGGATCGAGCGCCAACTCCGCGCGGCCCATCGACTTGTCGAACCGCGCCGCGGACCCGCCTGCGTTCATGCTCATGAGCACCCACTCGCCGGCCGCCTCGACGTCGAAGGTCAACCACGCGCGACCCCGCTTCAGCTCGGCGAGCACGAGCTCTCCCTCGCCGCTCAGGTTCATCTCGAACACGGGCGTCTGGTGCGCGTCACGCACGGTGGCCGCGCCCTCGACGGTGCGCGAGAAAGCGTAGTTGTAGGCCTCTTGCAGTGTCACGAGGCCATCGTGCGAGGCGTCGGCGGCGCCCATCAGGCCGGTGACGAAGTGGTGCGTAAAGAGCGAACCGCCGAGGTCATCGGACTCGACCGCGGACTCCTGCGAGCCCGCCGACGCGATGATGACACGCCCCGTGAGCGTAGGCCGCGCGAGCTGGACCGCCTCCTGCTCCAACGGCTCGAGCCCCTTGCTGCGCACGGCGAGGCCAGCCTCGCAGGTGTCGAGCACGAGCAGCGCGACGCCGATGGGCACGGTGTCGAGGAAGGCCGTGAGCTCGGAGAGCGGAAAGCGTGTGCCGCGCAGGTGCAGCTCGCCCGCCGCCGAGTGCGCGGACACATACAGGATGAGGCGATCCGCCTTGGTCCATCCCTCGCGCGCGAAGCGCTCGCTCAAGCGCTGCAGCCACACGCGCACCTCAGCGGCGTCTGCGCCGCGCACGAGGATGGCGTCGGTCTCGGAGACGCCGCCGAGGCGCACGAGCACGTCACGCATGCGAGCCGCGTCGGCCTCGGCATACTTGAGCGGCGCGTCGGTCTGGTCGCCCGCGTTCTCGCCGATGAGCAGGGCGATCCGGCGCTCGGCATGCACGGGCCCGGACGAGAGGGCGAACAGGCACAGCGTGAGCAAGGTCAAGCTCCTCATGGCGAGGGCCTGACCGTGAGGATGCGCAGCTCTGCGTCGGCCGGGAGCCGCCCACTCGTCGCGTCAGCGAGCTTCACCGGATGCGCCGAGAACACCGCGAGCACGCGCACGCTCCCCGGCGTCACGCGCAGGGGCACGGTCACTCGAGCGTCCGGGTCCAGCACCCCGCTCTCGTCGCCGTGGGCGGGCCAGAGCAGCGCGGGCGGCGCGCCGTCTGCGAAGGCAAGCACGAGCGCAGCCTGGTGAGGCCCGACATGCACGCGGAGCTCGAGCGGCTGTCCGACGTGAGGTGTCCGCACCTCCCGCCCGTCGGCGTCGACCAGCAGGATCGATGCGCTCCCCTTGAGGCGGCGGTCTCCCTCTCGTGGAGCCGTCGTCAACGTCACCCAAGCCACGCCGAGCGCCGCGATCGAGCCCACGGCCGCCGCCAGCGTCCACAGTCGCCGCCGCGGCGCCGGGGATTCCTTCGGGAGCCGCTTGAACGTCGCCTCGAACCCCGGATCGGCCGCCACGCGAGCCTTCTCGCTCTGCGACGCCTCCAGGCGCTCGCGGCAAGCCGCGCAGCTCGCTAGATGCGCCGTGATCTCGCCGGGAACACCCTGGGGCGCGAGCACGAGCCGGTCCAGGTCGAGCCGCGACAAGTGACCCTGAAGGCTCACAGCGCACCCTCCACCGGCGCCGCCGACACGCCCTCGAGCTCTTCGACCAGCTTGCGCAGCCGCGTCAGCCGCCGGCCCACCGTGCGACGCCACACGCCCAGCACCTCCGCGATCTGCTCCTGCGGCAGCTCGTCGTGGAACCACATCACCACGATGCGCCGATCCAGGTCGTCGAGCTTCACGTCGAGCTTGTCGAGCAGGTCGCGGGCGTGCACCCGGTCGACCTCAGGCGCGTTGTCCGCGCCAGGCACCTTGCGCTCACGCATGCGCCGCGCGCGGAGCTCGTTGAGGCACGCGTTCGTGGTAGCCCGATAGACGTAGGTGAGGACCTTGCCCTCGATCCGTCCGAGGGACCCCTCCTGCGCAAGAGCGCAAAAGACCTCATGCACGACGTCCCAGGCATCCGCGTCGCTCCCCAGGAGCCCGCGCGCGCGGCGGAACGCGACGTGCGCGCAGGCCTCGTACACCGAGCGGAGGTCGTCGGGGCGCAAGGTCAT
>JAFEBC010000720.1 GCA_018266095.1 Deltaproteobacteria bacterium | reverse complement strand
CCGCCCTCCTTCAACTGCGCCAAGAGATCGAGCGCGGTGCCGTCCGGCAGCTTGTAGTCGACGATGGCCGCGTCGAACCGGCGCGTGGCGCACAGCTCCAGGGCGCGCTTGAGCGAGTCGGCGTCCTCGACCTCGTGGCCATCGTCCTCGAAGAAGGTGCGCACGGCGAAGCGGATCGACTCGCTGTCGTCCACCACGAGGAGGCGGGACTTGCTCATGTGTTCCCCTGCGCGACCGGCAGTGAGATGCAGACGACGGCTCCTCCCCCGAGCCGGTTCGTCGCTTCCACGGTTCCCCCGTGCTGCTCCACGATGCGCTGCACGATCGACAGCCCCAGGCCGGTGCCGCCGCGCCGCCGCGTGAAGAACGGATCGAATACGCGCGGCAGGTCCTCGCTGCGGAAGCCCGTGCCCTCGTCGAGCACGCGGCAGTTCACGCGGCCGGACGAGGTCGGGTTGGCCTCGATGCGCACGGTCGTGTTCGGCTTGCTGTGCTGGATGGCGTTCTCGATCAGGTTCTGCAGCACCTGGCCGAGGCGGTGCGTGTCCACCTTGAGCTTGGGCAGGCCGCCGGTCTGCGTGATCTCCAGGCGCACGCTCGACTTCTCGGCCAGCGGACGGCACGCGCTCACGGCGCTCGCGATCACGTCCTCGAGCGCGCACACCTCGAGCTCGGGCTCTGTCGGTTTGCCGTACTCGAGCAGATCCTTCATCAGCCGGCTGAGGCGATCCATCTCGCCCCGTAGGTGTCCGAAATAACGCTGGTATTCCTCGCGGTCGCCGAAGCGGGCGCCGAAGGCATCGAGCGTGGCGGTCATGCCGAAGAGTGGGTTGCGCACTTCGTGGGCCACACCAGCAATCAGCGTGCCCATCGTCGACATGGTCTCCGCGCGGCGCATCGCGGCCTGCATGCGCGCCTGCTCGGCCTCCTGCTTCTTGCGCGCGCTGATGTCGGCGATCACGGCGAGCGAGCCGACCACGGTGCCCTCGCCATCGCGCACGGGCGCGCAGGCGATGCTGACATCAATGAGGGTGCCGTCCTTGCGCAGCCGCTGAGTCTCGTGGCCGCTCATGGCGGTGCCCGAGAACGCGCGCATCAACAGCGTGTGCGCCTCGCCGGACTTCTCGACGGGGATGGTGGGCAGCGGCTGGCCCAGGACCTCGGCCGCGGTCCAACCGAAGATCTGCTCGGCCGCCGGATTCCAGAGCTGGACGCGGCCGGTGCGATCCTCGGCGAACACGGCGAGCGGAGAGGCGTCGAAGAGCGCAAAGAGCGCGCGGAGCATGCCGTCGCGGTCGGGCAAAGCGATGGCCGCATTGATTGGGGGCTCAACGTCCACTCTGCCATAGCTATTCCACACACGACGTGCGCGGTCCAGGCTTCGGGAATCGGACGGTTGGCGCGATCTGGTGAGTTGGAAACACTGGAGGCCGTCAGAGCCTTGACTCCTTGATCTTCCGAGGGAAATGGGTGGTCGCGGGGGCGTGGCACCGCGCTTGCTCTATGGCGGCGCAGAATGCTTGCGACCACGCAACACATCCCACATCGCCTCCTCGTGGTGGACGACGAACCCACCGTCCTCTTCGCCATGAGCGAGTACCTCACCGTGCGCGGCTTCCGGGTCGACACGGCGGCGGAGCTCGAAGAGGCGCTCGCGCTCATCGCGCACATCGACTACTCGGCCGTGATCGCGGACCTCCGCCTCACGGGCACGACCAACACCGAGGGCCTGGAGGTCGTGGCCGCGGTGCGCGAGCGGTCGCCGGGCACGCGCATCGTGCTGCACTCGGGGTACGGCTCGCCGGAGCTGGAGCGCGAGGCGCTCTCGCGGAACGTCGATGTCGTCCTGCACAAGCCGACGCCGATGGCGCGCATCGTCGATTGCCTCACGCGGCTCCTCGGAGGTGCCCTGTGAGCCACACGACGCTGCTCGACCGCGTGCTCGCGCCGGGCGGGATCCGCATCCACTTCCAGCCCGCGTACGAGGTCTCGGGGCACGGCAAGCGCGTGCACTCGCTCGAGTGCCTGGCGCGCGGGCCGGCGGGGACGAACGCGGCCTCGGCGAACGTGCTCTTCGAGTACGTGCGCTTGAAGCACAAGGAGGCCGAGGTCGATCGCGCGTGCATCTCGGCGGCGCTGTCGGCGTCGCGGGAGCTGAATGCGCCCCGGCTCGGCATCAACGCGCACGCGTGCACGCTGGCGCGCGACCCGCGCTTCGCCGAATTCCTCTCCACCGAGCTGCAGCAGAACGGCATCGATCCGACCTGCCTGACGCTGGAGATCCTGGAGCACGGGCCGGCGCTCGACAGCTTGAGCTTCCTCGCGGCCATCGAGTCCGTGCGCGCGCTCGGTGTGCGCATCGCGCTCGACGACGTGGGCGTGGGCGAGTCGAACCTGCGCATGCTGCTCGACACGCGGCCGGACTACATCAAGCTCGATCGCTACTTCGTGCACGGCGCGTCCGCGGATCGCGGCCGCCGCGCGGTGCTGGAGGCGATGGCCCTCTTGGCCCGCCGCTTGGGCGCGTCGATCGTCGCCGAGGGCGTGGAGCTCGCGGGCGATCTCGACTGCGTGCTCGGCCTCGGGATCCGCCTCATCCAGGGCTACGTGTTCTGCCCCGCGCTGTCGCCTGCTGACCTGTTGCAACGCGAGCCCGAGCTGCGCGTGCAACGGCCCGCGGCCTGACCTGTTTCGGCACCACTTTTCAAGCACACAAGAGAGAGCAGCGACATGACTGAACGGAAGAAGATCCTGGTGGTGGACGATTCGAGCACGGCGCGCATGCTGGAGCAGGCAGCGCTGGGCCGCGGCACCTATGACGTGGTGACCGCGAAGGATGGCGCCGAGGCCGTGGTGGTGGCGCGCAAGGAGAAGCCGGACCTCATCCTGATGGACGTGATGATGCCGAAGATGAACGGCTTTGAGGCCGTCCGCGCCATCCGCGCCAGCGACGAAGTGAAGGCCGTGCCGGTGATCATGGTCACCACGCGCGGCGAGCCCGTGAACGTGGAAGAGGGCTTCCAGAGCGGCTGCAACGACTACGTGACCAAGCCGGTGAACACCCTCGAGCTCCTCTCGAAGGTGAAGAACCTCCTCGGCCAGTAAGGAGCCACGCACATGACCGAGACCAAGATGCCCAATGAGAGCGAGAAGCAGGACGAGCGCCGCCCCACGCAGGCGGATGGTGTGGCGCTGCGCGAGGAGCTGGCGCGGCTCGATGAGGAGCGCCGGCTGCTCGAGCGGCAGATCGCGCAGGCGCGGCAGGAGATCGTGCGCCAGCAGCTCGACAAGGCGCGGCTGACCAAGCAGCTCGAGGAGATCGAGGCCGAGTACCGGCGCTTCTCCGAGCGCTACGTGGAGGTGCAGCAGGAGAACTCGGACCTGACGAACCTCACCGTGGCCTCGCAGCGGCTGCACGAGAGCCTGG
>JAFEBC010000071.1 GCA_018266095.1 Deltaproteobacteria bacterium | reverse complement strand
TGCGATCGACGCAGGACCACCGAGCCCATGAGCCCGCCCGCGATCGCGAGCAGAGCAAAGAAGAGTCCGACGATGCGCCTTTGAGTCATCGGCTTTCGTCCGTCAGCACTCCCGCTTGGCACGATCCCCATACGCGCCGGGTGGGAAAAAGGATCCAAATCAACACGTTGGCGGAGGAGACAGGATTCGAACCTGTGAGCCCTCGCGGGCCAACGGTTTTCAAGACCGCCGCCTTCAGCCGCTCGGCCACTCCTCCAAGAAACGTCTGTCCAGGCGCCACTCTAGCTGAGGGTCCGGGGGGCGTCGAGAAAGCATGTGCCTTGGACGGACGCAGGAGCGCAACATTCGATTCGCGCCGCCGGCGGGGCCGTCTGTCGGAGCGGGCCGCCTCGGGGTACGATTCTGGACATGGAGCGGACGGGGGCGGCGCAGGGCAGTCCGGGCGTGCGCGGGCCAGAGGGCGCGGCCTCGCCGGGAGAGGTGTGGGAGCCCGGCGATCGACCTGTCGCGGCCGCGCCGTCCAGCGCGCCTGAGACCGCGACGACGTCCGCCCCAGCGAGCGAGGCCGATCCGCGCGCGTGTGTCTCCTGTGGAACCTCCGAGGACACCGCTGTCTGCGGCCACTGCGGCGTGGCGCGGGTGGCGGGCCGCTACGGCATCGTGCGCGTCATCTCCGAGAGCGCGCGTGGCCGGGTGTACGAGGCCATCTCCGACACCGGCAGGCGCGTGGCGCTCAAGGAGCTCTCGTTCGCCACGGTGCCGGGCGCGCAGGAATTGGAGCAGTTCGAGACGGAAGCGCACGTGCTCAGGTCCATCTCGCACCCGCAGATTCCGCGCTTCGTGGACTCGTTCCGCACCGGCGCGGGGGTGCACACGCGGCTGTACCTGGCGCAGGAGTTGGTGCGCGGCGAGACGCTGGCGGCCCGGCTGCAGACCCATCGCTTCGACGAGGCCGAGGTGCGCGCGCTGGCCCGGCAGGCGCTGGAGGTCCTCGGCTTCCTGCACGGGCTCAAGCCGCGGCTCATCCACCGCGACGTGAAGCCCATGAACCTCATCCTGCGCACCGACGGCACCCTCGCCCTGGTCGACTTCGGCACGGTGCGCGAGGTGAGGAACGATCGCACGCACAGCGCCTCGTTCGCGGGCTCGTTCGGCTATGCGCCCGTGGAGCAGCTCGGCGGCACCATCGACGCGACGAGCGACCTCTACGCGCTCGGCGCGACGCTCGTGCACCTGCTCTCGCGCACGCATCCGCACGAGCTGATGGACCGCGCGATGGAGCTGCAGTTTGCCGAGCGCATCGACGTGAGCCCGGGCATGCGGGCGTGGCTTGCGCGCATGGTGGCGCGGCACCCGGCGGACCGATTCCCCTCGGTGGCAGCGGCGCGGGAGGCGCTGGAGGGCACCGCGCTGACCCTCGCGTCCATGGTCGAAGACCCACCAGCGACGACCGAGTTCGAAGCCGAGCTCCCTCGTTCGTTCGGGTCGCTCGACCTCGCGGCGTACCACCTCAAGCTCAAGGCTCAGGCGTTCGCGCGACGGGCGCGTGGGTTCCTGATCGGTGCCTGTCTCGCGCTGGCGGGCCTGGGTGCGCTGGCGTGGGCAGGGGACGAGCCGCCAGTGACGTCCAACGCGATCGTCACCCCGTCACCGATCGCCCCGCCGCGGTCGCGTGATCTCCTCACCAACACAGTGCCCGTCCAGACCACCCGCGACGGTGTGCGCGTCGACGTGCGGCACCTCGAGTGGCGCCGCGAGACGAACGTCGCGCGCATCCAGGTGATCTTCAGGCCCAGCGTATCGCCGGCCGAGATGCGCCGACTGGTGCAGCTCGAGCTCGAAGACGGCAGCCTGGCGCAGGGAGGGACTCTCACCCGCCTGGACGCGAACGAGGGGGGCGAGCTCGTGGTCATCGCCTTCCCGCTGCGGCCCGGACAAGCGCCCGGCGCGATCCTGATCGACGGCCACGCCAGGTTCCCGCTGCTGATCGACGGCCCGCGCGGCCGCTGACCGGCCCCGCGCTCAGACCTTGGTGAGCTTCTCCAGCCCGCCCAGGTACGGCCGCAGCGCTTCGGGGATGACCACCGAGCCATCGGCCTGCTGGTAGTTCTCCAGGATCGCCACCACCGTACGGCCCACCGCGAGCCCCGAGCCGTTCAACGTGTGCGCGAGCTTGGGCTTCTCCGTGGCCGACGGCCGGAAGCGGATCTGCGCGCGCCGCGCCTGGTAGTCGCCGAAGCTGCTGCACGAGCTGATCTCGCGGAACGCGCTCTGTCCCGGCAGCCACACCTCGAGGTCGTACGTCTTCTCGGCGTTCGCGCCCATGTCGCCCGCGCACAGCGCCACCACGCGGTGGTGCAGGCCCAGCCGCTTCAGGGGCTCCTGCGCGTCGGTCGTGAGCTGCTCCAGCGCCTCCTGCGAATCCTCGGGCGTCTCGAAGCGCACGAGCTCGACCTTGTGGAACTGGTGCATGCGGATGAGCCCGCGCGTGTCCTTGCCCGCCGAGCCGGCCTCGCTGCGGAAGCAGGGCGAGAAGCACGCGTACTTGGTGCCGATGGGCGGCGAGTTCGGGTCGCCCAGGATCTCGTCGCGGTGCAGGTTCGTGACCGGCACTTCTGCGGTCGGAATCAGGTACAGCGGCGGCTCCACGGTGGTCTTGAAGAGGTCCGCCTCGAACTTCGGGAGCTGCCCCGTGCCGCGCAGCGACGCCTGGTTCACGAGGTACGGCGTCAGCACCTCGGTGTAGCCGCGCTCTCGGGCCACATCGAGGAAGAAGGTCAGCACCGCGCGCTCGAGCCGCGCCAGGTCGCCCTTGAGCACGGCGAAGCGCGCGCCCGAGATCTTCGCTGCGCGCTCGAAGTCGAGCAGGCCCAGGCCCTCGCCCAGGGCCACGTGATCCTTGGGCGCGAAGGCGAACGTGGGCGCCGCGCCGAAGTTGCGCGGCCCCTGGACCACGTTGTCGTGCTCGCTCTGCCCGTCCGGCACGCTCGGGTGCGGCAGGTTCGGCACCGAGAGCAGCGCGGCCTCGATGCGCGCCTCGACCTCGCGCAGCGTGGTGTCGAGCGCCTTCACCTCGTCGGCCATCGCCTTGAGCTTCGTGCGCAGCTCCGCCTGGGCCTCGCCGCGCAGGGTCTTCATCGCGTCCGACTGCTTCTTCTGCTCGGCGCGCAGCGTCTCCGACTTGACGATGAGCTCCTTGCGCACGTGCGCTTCGGCCTCCACCGACACCAGCGCGGCCGACGCGTGCGCGCCGCGGCGGGCCAGGGCGGCCTTGACGTGATCGAGGTTGGCGACGACGAAGCGCAAGTCGAGCATGCGAGTCCTCCAGAGAGGGCGTGGGTGTATGCGGGAGCGTGGCCGGGCGTCAACGGGCGCGTGCGGGCGCGGGGCTGGGGCGCGGGGCTGGTGCGCGGATCTAGAAGGTGCGCGCGAAGAACGCCCAGGCCTCCTCGGCCCCGTTCAAGGCAGTCGTCGTGCGCCCCACGTCGTTCAAGCGAACGTGCGGCTGCGGCACCACGTGCCCGCCGCCCTCGATGTGACACAGCTCGACCTCGACCAGGCCCTGTGCGGCCCAGCGCGATCGGACCACGCGCGTGCCGTCCGGCTCCTGCGGCTCGATCACGTCCACGATCGGCGGCTGCGTGTGCCCCGCGCGCGCGCGGAAGAAGGCGATCGTGTCCAACGTGGACCGCACCGTGCCGCGATCCTCGCCGGGATTCAGGCCCACGATGCCGCCGCCGTCCGGGTTCACCGGATCCTCACTGCCATTCACGAGCAGCACCGGCTTCGCCACGCCGCGATCGGTCACGCTGCGCATCCGCGACGCCACGGGCAGATTGGCCGCGAACACCGCGATCGCCGCGTGCGTCTCCGGCCGCTCCAGGGACAGCCGGAACGCGAGGTGCCCGCCATTCGAGAACCCGGCCAGCAGCACGCGCGCGCGATCGAGCTCATGCTGCGTGATCAGCGCGTCGATCATCCGCACGATGAACCCGGAGTCGTCGCGCGGCTCCAGCGCCTCCGAGCCCTCGAAGACGCGCAGGTCGCCCCAGCGTCCGTCGAGCGAGCTCGGGTACACGAGGGCAAACTTCTCCCGCATCGCCACGCGCTCGAAGGCGTACCCGCTGCTGCGGCGGACGAGCTCCGCGCTCTGCGTCGCGCCGTGCATCATCACCACCAGCGGCGCGCGCGGCGGCAGGCCCTCGGGCAGGAACACCTTGTAGAAGCGCGGCTCGCCCGCGTGAACGAGCGTGCGGGTGTGGGCTTGGGGCAGATCGGGCGGACGCATGACGGGCCCCGAGATAAAGACGAAACCACAACACACTGATATTATTGACTATTACTAGAGATCGCCGGTTGTTTTCTTGGCCGTCGGAAAAAGATCGTTGAGAACCGGGCTCCCCTGCTGCTCAGGCAAGCGATATCGACGCGATCGTTTGCCTGATTCTGGATTGTCCACTTCTAGAAGGCCGGCCTCCATCCAAGCTCGAAGCTGCTTGGACGCGCGCAATGGGTTGTCCGTTTGAAGTAGCTTGCGGACCTCCGCGTTGCCGATGAGTCCGTTTGCACGAACGTACTCGACAACTTGGTCCCACACAGATGGCTTGGCCAGATTGAGCAGTCGAACCACGACCGATTCTTCCGCGAGGCCACGCAAATAACGAGGCGGATATAGGCTCGCGCGAGCCATTGTCTCTTGCATCATGCGAACACCTTCCCCGGCATCGAGGTTCGGTGGATTCGGAAAATCTCGCAGGTGGTTTACAAGCGCCCGATTGCGTGGATGTGAACCAATCTCGCCGATGTTGGTCCAAGTGACTGGCCCAGGGAGCAGCCCCGGACTCTCGACTTCAACCCGGTTGTCGAACACCCTGATGTGGATGTCCGCGGCGACTCTGTAGTCCCGGTGAAGAACCGCGTTGGTGATCGCCTCACTCAGAACACGGACTGGATACGCCTGCGCAATCTCGAACCCCAGGGGTCCAACACGAACACCTGTAGCGAGTGCGTCCAATAGCGCTTGCTTCGCGCGCTCGATCTGGACCGCCAAGGGGCCATCGATCGTGACCGGCCGGCGGGCCAGGTTAGTCGACGGACCATGCTCGATAGAATCGCCTCTGTAGTGGAACAAACGAATCGACGCCTTGCAATCGAGCAAGTCAGCTGGATACTCCGCAAACAAGAGCACAGCGGCGCGCGTGGCTTTGAGTTTGTCGCCTTCGCGCTTGAGCAGGCCGATGTGCTCCATCGCCTCCATTCGCGGACGCGTGAGCTTCCTTGATGCCGCGTACGCTCTCCAGTGGTCCGTCTCCAACAAGTCGGGAGAGACGTCGGTGGTCTGCGTCACGTAGCTGATCGTGCCTCGCCGCAGGGAGAGATCGGCGATCTCTGCTGCTGAGAGCTGTCGATTGCTGCTCCCCAGGCGCACAAAGGTTCCCCCATCAACCAGCGAATGGACCGCGCTGCTCTTCCGGACCCGCACCACGACGATCTCGCCAACGGAGCCGTCCCGCAGGTTGCAAGAGATCGAGCGGAACTCCGGTGCCTCACAGTGAGGCGGCAGCAACGGCGGCGTGCAACGCGACGCAAGCAAGCGTCGGAGATCGTCCACGGATTCGGGGTTCTCGCCGATGCCGATCAATCTGTCCCGGCCCTTGGCTTTGGCCGCGTCTTCGACACCAAGTATCAGGTATCCGCCCTCTGCGTTTGCGAGGGCGATGATTGTCTCCAGCTTGCGATCGTTCTTCGGGCCGACTCGCTTGACGTCGAACCATGTGCTCTCTGGAACCGCCAACAACCGTTCAATCAGAGGATCTTCAATGAGCCCGGCGGAGCTGGAACGCGTGGTCATGGCGCCGTGCAGAATACACACAACCTGCGCTTGACCCACGCGCACCAAATCGCGCACCTTGCGCGCCCCATGCCCCTGCTCAAAGGCTCCGCCACCTTCGCGCGCTTTCGCGTCGTGAAGTCCGGCAAGCACCCGCTGCCCGACAAGAAGGACCTCTCGAAGATCCTGCGCCAGCGCGCGTTCCAGCCGCTCGATCCGGCCGGGCCCGACGAGCGCGCGCAGGGCTTCGTCGAGCTGATGAACTCGGACGCGGTCGAGTTCTCCGCGGGCGCGACGTACGAGGGCGAGTTCGCCGTGTTCTCGTATCGCGTCGACGAGGTGCGTCTGCCCTCGGCGGTCATCAAGGCCGAGCTCGAGCAGTGGCGCAAGAAGTTCGAGACGCAGTACGAGCGCTTCCCCTCCAAGAAGGAGAAGTCGGAGGCGAAGGACGAGATCCGCCACACGCTCAAGTCGCGCTATCCGCTCTCGTCGAAGACGTACGACGTGAGCTGGAACCTCGAGTCCGACCTGGTGCTGGTGTGGGCCGGCTCGCGCAAGGCCATCGACGAGCTGCAGGCCGCGCTGGAGCAGGCGTTCCAGGTGCAACTGCTCCCGACCGTGCCCACCGCGGTGGCCGCCTTCAACGGCCTCGAGATCGAGGCGCTCACCCCCACGCCGGCGCTCTCCATGCCGGACGTCCCGGAGCTGAACTGATGTCGCGCACGCAAGCACGCGAAGAGGCCGCCTTCCGCCGCGGTGACGTGGGCGTCGACGGCGCCGCCACCGAAGAGGTGAAGGACAAGGCCGAGACCGAGCACGAGAAGGCCCGCGACGGCTTCTTGCGCGGCCGCGCGTGGATGGGCCGCGAATTGCTCACGTGGCTCTTGTTCCGCAGCGAGTCGAGCGAGCCCCTGTTCACCTTCGAGAAGCAACCCGTGTCGGTGCTGCTCGCCGACAAGCTCGTCCTGCGCGGCATCTCGGGCGAGGTGGTCGAGAGCACCATGCGCGGCACGCAGGCGCCGTACTCGCCGCTGGTGAAGCGCGCGCTCGATCGCGGCCTCCTCGTGCACCAGGCGCGGCTGCGCATCGAGCACGGCGAGCGCGTGTACGAGGTGTCGCTCGACGCCGAGCACTTCGACTTGAAGGGCGGCAAGCTGCCCGAATTGACGAGCGAGGAAGAGGACGACCGCCTGCGCGAGCGGCTGTACCTCGCGGAGCAACTGGGCGCGATCGTGCAGCGCGTGCAGGAGGAGTTCCTCACGCTGCGCGCGTCGAAGAAGTGGGCGAAGGAGACGGTGCCCGAGTTGAAGGCGTGGATGAAGGTCGCCGACTAGAAGTCATGGGCGACCGTGCTCGGGCGATGATTCACCGCAGAGGCGCCGAAGCGCGGAAGAGCTCCTGGCGCATGAGCTTCTGCGCTTCTGCGTCTCTGCGGTGAGTGATCGGGCGGGCGCAGCACTCACAGTGCAGGCGCTTCACCCGTGCTTCGCCACGTCGCGCGCGATCCCCGTCGCCAGCGACATGATGCTGATCTGCGGATTCACGCCCACGGCGTTCGGGAAGATCGACCCGTCCGCGATGTACAGCTTCTCCACCTCGTGCGTCTCGCCCGTCGGCTTGCACACGCTCGTCGCCTTGTCCGGCCCGAACTTGCACGTGCTCTGCGGATGGCTCCCGTAGAGGACGAGCCGCTCCTTGGGCAGGTCATCGGGCAGCGCCGCGATCGCCTCGGCCTCGCTCGTGACCATGCTGGTGCCGGTCGACATCAGCGGCCACACGCCCTTCGCGCCCGCCGCGAACCAGATGCGCGCGTTCATGCGCGCGCCGAGGACGAACTTCTTCCGGTCGGCGTCGTTGGTGTCGTAGGTGATCGAGGGCAGCTTGCCCTCGCCCTGCCAGGTGATCGAGCCGTGGCCCGAGTCGCGGATCATGCAGCCGACGGTGGCGAGGTGCTTGAGCTTCCCCAAGTTCATTTGCCCGAGCGGCAGGCCGGCGATGTAGAGCTCGGGCGTGCCCGTGAACGTCTCGAGGATGGCCCCGTCCATGTGCACGAAGTAGCCCTGCGTGACGCCGTCCCAGTAGCGGATCTCCTCGTCGAAGATCGCGCCCGTGGCCTGGCCCGGATGCACGTGCAGGTTCTGTCCGACCTGCCCCGAGCCGTTGCACAGCTTGTTGCGCTGCAAGAGCTGCGGCGTGCCGAACGCGCCGCTGCAGAGGAACACGCGCTCCGCCTCGACGGTGACCTCGTGCATCGGCGCTTCTTCGTCGCGCGAGAGCACGTTCGCCACCACGCCGCGCGCCACGCCCTTGTCGACCAGGATGGTGTGCGCGTGCGTCTCCGAGAGCACCATCGCGCCGCGCGAGATGGCCCTCGGCAAGAGGTTCTTGTCCACCGAGCCCTTGCCGCCCGTGGGGCAGCCGAGCTGGCACACGCCGCAGCCCACGCAGCCGGGCGCGTTGCGGCTGATGAAGTCGCCGTCGAGGCCGAGCTTGTCGGCGCCGCGCTTGAACGTGAGCGAGTTCTTGCGCGCGAGCTCGGGCGGAGTCTTGGCGACATCCAGCGCCGTCTCGATCTCGCCGAACAAGGGCGCCATGCGCTCCTTGGTCCAGGGCGAGCCGTGGTCCTTCACCCACTCGTCGAGCACGTGATCGGGCGTGCGAAAGCAGATGGCCGAGTTGACGAACGTGGACCCGCCGACCGCGCGCCCCGCCGCCATGGGCAGCACGATGTTCCCGCGCCCGACCTGGATGCCGCGGCCCTGGTACAGGTGCCGGAACGCCCACGACGGCTTGGTCACGAGGTCCGTCTCGGCGAACGAGCGGCCCTCCTCGAGCACCACCACCGACATGCCCGCCTTGGTGAGCTCATGCGCCACCGCCGCGCCGCCCGCTCCCGACCCGACGATGCACGCGTCGGCCTTGAGCCTCGTGCCCGGCGCGATGTTGGTGGAGTCGAGCAGCTTGCCCGGGGTCATCCTTCCCTCCCCGACGGCACGCAGCCCAAGGACCAGCCGCACGCCGCGCGGCCCTCGTCGGACTCGAAGAACATCTGCGCCACGGTGATGCGGAAGCCCATGACCACGTTGGTCCAGAGGTAGCTCGAGTGTTCCCAGGCGCGCAGCGCGGCCTTGCGGCCCGCCACGTCGAGCGCGTGGAAGCGCGAGCCCATCGAGGGGATGGTGGCGAGATCGAGCGCGCGCAGGCCGGCGCGGAAGGCCGTGCGCGTCTGCGGGTGCAGCAGGCCCAGCATCTCGTCGAAGCGCCCGAGGAAGTCCGTCTGCGCGGCCGTGGGCGCGCCCGGCTCGTCGAAGAGCGTCTCGTAGATGGCGAGCCCGACCTTGGCCTCGGTGGCCGTGAGCAGCTTGCGTCCCGGCAGCCGCGGGATCGGCGAGAGCAGATAGCCGCCCGAGAGCGCAGCCGCGGCCATCACGCCGCCACCGCCCACCAGGAGGGCGCGCCGTCCGATCGAGCGCTGGGTCTTGCCGTCGGCCATGCCTCGTCTCCCCGGGCGATATGGATCCCAGAGGATGCCGCGTGGCGCAATCGGACAGTGAACGTCCGGTCATCGTTTGTGCCGGCCCGCCCGCAGCGCCGGCCCACACGTGCGCTACCCCGACGGCGCGCGAACGGGCGGATGCGGCGGCTGTTCGCCCTTGGCCTCCCCCGGCGCGCGTGGCGTCTGCATGAGCTCCGGGTGCTCGTGCAGCAGCGCGCGGATCTCGTCCTCGCGCCCACGCCGGATCCAGTGCGAGAGCGCCAGCGAGAGCACCTTGCGATCGTCCCCGGCCGCCTGCACCGTGAGCCGCACCGCCTCGTCGAACCCGCTCGCTCCGCGCATCGCCATCGGCAAGGTCAGCGTGGCGCCATAGGCCTTCATCGCCTCGGGCCGGTCCTTCAACGCGAGCAGCGCGAGCCCGCGCTGGAACTGCGCGAACGGCGCGGCTTCGGGCAGGTTCGCCAGCAGCCACTCGGCGTCGCGCAGAGCCCCGCGCGGATCGCCCCAGAGGAGCCGCTGCTGCGACAAGGCGAAGTGTGCGCTCGCCGGATCGTGCAGCTCGAACAGCTCGTCCTCGAGCTGCTGGTGCAGGTCCGGGTCGAGCGACGGGTGCATGGCGAGCAGCGCGACCGCCCGCGACAGCGCGCTCAGCGTCCCCGGCCGCGCGTCGAGCGAATGGACCAGCCGGGCCAGCGCCTCCCGCGGTCGCCCTTGCGCGCGCAGACAGTCCGCGGCCACGAGGTCGCCGTCCAGCGCGACGTCCTCGATGGCAAACCGCGCCCCCGCGGCCACCGCGCGCTCGGCCAGCGGCAGCGCGCGCTCGCAGCGGTCCGCGTGCGCGAAGTCGATGGCGAGCAGGAGCGCGTCGACCGGATCCTGCGCGCCGGGCCCACCTGCCGCATCTTGCGCGCCGAACCGCCGCTCCGCCTCCTCGGCCGCGCGCAGCGCCAGCTCCGGCTCGTCCGCGCCCAGCCGCAGGCCGCTGAACGACATGGGC
>JAFEBC010000719.1 GCA_018266095.1 Deltaproteobacteria bacterium | reverse complement strand
GCGGGGCTCACCGAGATCGTCAGCGCGCAGGTGAGCCAGAAGGAGAAGGGCTACGCGATCGTGCTGCGGCTCTTCGACGCCCGGACGGGGGACGAGAAGAACACGCACAAGGCGCAGGTCGAGGGCGGGCCGCTGGATCTCGCGGGGGCGCTGGAGCACGGGGTGTGCTCGCTGCTGGGCGCGGCGCCGTGTGTGGGCCAGGTGTCGGTGCGCACGGATCCGACGGGCTGCAAGGTCGGCGCGTTCGCTCCCAAGCTGTTCGTGGACGGCAAGGAGGACCAGACCTTGCCGCTCGCCAAGGCGCTGTCGCTACCGGTGGGACGCCACTCGATCCGCGCGGGCAGCGGCGAGGAGCGCAGGGTGCGCGTGAGCTACGGCCGCGAGACCAAGCTGTTCTGCGAGGTGCGCGCGGGCACGCCGGAGCTGTCTGATGATGTCATCGATGCGGCGCCGCTGGTGCTGGCGGACAAGCCGGCGGCGGTGCGCGCGCCCCAGGGTGCGCCGAGCGGTGCGCTGGACGCGAAGGGGGCACCCAAGCTCTCGCCGCAGGCGGCGGGCGGGCGGCTCCTGGTCGCGGGCGGCCTGGCGCTGCTCGCGGTCGCGGCCGGCACGGGGCTGTACGCGAACCTGAGATCGAACACGCTCGACGAGCGCTACCACGCGGGCGCGCTCACCGACGCCGACAAGCCGGCCTACTCGAGCGTGCACGCGGCTGGCGCGGTGTCGCTCACGGCCGCGATCCTGGGCGGGCTCGGTCTGGTCACGGGCACCACGATGGCGCTGCTCGCGCCCCCCGCGGACGCGGCGCCCGTGAAGGGAGGCAAGTGACATGACGCGCGTGAACCTCCGCGGAATCATCACCGCGTCGTTCGCCCTGGTCTGCGGGCTCGCGCTCGCCTGCGTGCCGCGGCCCGGCGGACAGTGCGACACCGACGCCGACTGCGAGGGAGGGCTGACGTGCCAGGACTCGCTCTGCCGTCCCCGGCCGCCGCGCGAGTGCTCGCCCGAGTGCACGGCGGGGTTCCACTGTGACGACGGCTTCTGCGCGCTCGACTCCGCGCCCACGGTGACGTGGGTGACGCCCGAGGCCGACGCGCTCGCGGCCCGCGGCGAGCTGGGCCTGTCGCTGCGCGTGGAGACGCCGGCGCAGGACGTGACCGTGACCGTGTCGGCGCGGCTGCCCGCGGGCGGCGCCACGCCGGTGACCATCCCCCTGGTGAAGGAGACCGACGGCCTCTTCCGCGCGCTCGTCGAGGTGGGCCCGCTCGTCGAGGGCGCCTGGCAGCTCGTGCCGGTGGTGCACGCGAATCAGCGCGATTGGGAGAGCGCGCCCCGCCGACTGCGCATCGACCGGACGGGCCCCGACGTGCAGCTCTTCCTCCCCCAGCCCGCGGACAAGTTCTTCTCGCGCAACGCCACCATCACCGTGCGCGCACGGCTCTCGGACGCGGGCGCGGGCCTCGATCCCGACTCGGTGCGCCTTGTCGCAGCGGGGATGCCGGACGTGACGGGCACGCGCACCTCGGCCACCGACTGGTCGTTCACGGTGAGCCTGAGCAAGCCGACCTTCCGCAGCGCGGAGGGCCCGATGACGCTGGGCGTGCGCGGGAGCGATCGCCTCGGGAACGTCAACACGGGCACCGGCGCCGTGCCGGTCACGCGCTACCTCTGGAGCAAGGACGCGGGCCAGGGCGCGCCCATCCGCTCGTCGGCCGCGCTCGATCCGGCCCACCTCTACATCGGCACCGACCGCGGCTACGTGGTCGCGCTCGACCGCCCGAGCGGCGCCATCCTGTGGAGCCGGCGGCTCAGCGGGCCGGTGAGCGCGTCGCCGGTGCGCGGCGCGTCGATGGTGTACGCGGTGAGCGAGGGCGGGACCCTGGCCGCGATCGAGGCGCAGGGCGGCCTCGTGCAGTGGACGTGCAACGCGCTGCCGGACTGGATCCAGTTCCTCTCCTCGCCTGCCCTGACCTCGCTGCGCGGCCTGGGGGCCGATGGCGCTCCGCTCGAGACCCTCTTCGTCTCCGCCACGGGCGGGGTGGACGCGCAGGGCAACGGCCTCGCGGGCGGCCTCTACGCGGTCCAGGGGACGCGCGGCTTCCCGCTCGCGGACGGCACGCGCACCTGCGCGCTCGGCACCACGCTGGGCGGCGGACGCTCCAGCCCGGCCATCGACGCCGCGGGCGCGATCTACGTCGGCGACGACGGCCAGCACGAGCACAAGATCACGCTCGCGCCCGACGCCAGCGGCCTCTACACCTTCCGCGAGGAGTGGAGCCTGCCGGCCTCGGACGACGTCATCGCCTCGCCCGCGCTCGACGACAGCGGCATCTTCTTCGGCGACCGCGACGGCGCGCTGCGCTGGGTGGACACGAACGGCAACTCGCTCTCGCCGGTGCCGTTGACGTTGGGGGAGAAGCTCTTCGCCTCGCCCATCATCGCCTTCGGCACGGTGCTCGTGCAGGGCCGCGACGGCACTCTGGAGCCGTACACGCGCACGCAGGCCGCGCTGCCGCAGGCGAACTACCAGGCGATGAAGATCCCCAACGTGAGCCAGGTGGAGTCGACCCCGGCCGTGGGCGCGGACGGGACCATCTATCTCGCGGCGGGCCGCTCACTGCGCGCCCTGGCGCCGAGCGGGGACCTCTTGTGGGAGGCGCCGCTGCCGGGTCAGACCACGGCCTCCAGCCCGAACCTGGGCTGCGACGGCAGCGTGTACATCGGCGACTCCTCGGGCGCGGTGACGGCCATCGCCACCGACTCCAAGGGCCTCGCGCCGGGCTGGCCGCGCTATCGCCACGACGCGCGCGGCACGGGCAACGCCGCGACCACCGGCTGCGAGTAGACCGCCGTTGGCATCCGCGCGCCGCTTGGTGTACACCACTGAATGAGCCCTCATTCAGTCGCGCCTGCGACCCGGAGTCAGCATGATCGCGCCGCCGTTCAACCAGGAGCACGACCTCTTCCGCCAGAACCTGCGCGCGTTCGTCGAGCGCGAGCTGGCCCCGCACGCGCTCGAGTGGGATGACGCCGGCATCTTCCCGCGCGAGGTCTTCAAGAAGATGGCGGAGCTGGGCGCCTTGGGCGTGGGCTATCCCGAGGAGGTCGGCGGCTCGGGCGGCGACTACTGGCAGGTGGTGGTGCTGGCCGAGGAGCTCGTGCGCTCGCGCAACGCGGGCGTGAACATGGCGCTGCTGGTGCAAGCGCAGATGGCGACGCCGATCATCAACGAGATCGGCACCGACGAGCAGAAGAAGCTCTTCCTGGCGCCGGCGCTGGCGGGCGAGAAGATCGCGGCGCTGGGCGTGTCGGAGCCGGACGCGGGCTCGGACGTGGCGCACATCAAGACCACCGCGCGGCGCGTGGGCGACGACTACGTCATCAACGGCGCGAAGATGTGGATCACGAACGGCACGCGCGCGGACTTCATCACGCTCGCCGTGCGCACCGGCGGCGAGGGCTACGGCGGCATCTCGCTCCTCACGTTCCCCACGGACGTGAAGGGCTTCTCGGTGTCCAAGAAGCTGCACAAGGTGGGCAATCTCTCGAGCGACACGGCGCTGCTCTTCTTCGAGGATTGCAAGATTCCCGCGCGCTACGTGCTCGGCGAAGAGAACATGGGCTTCTACCACATCATGACGAACTTCCAGGGCGAGCGCCTGGTGGCCGCCATCGGCGCAGTGTCGGGCATGGAGCAGCTCCTCGCGGACGCGCTCCGCTACGGAAACGAGCGCGGCGCGTTCGGCAAGCCGCTGGTGAAGTTCCAGGTGTGGAAGCACAAGTTCGTCGAGCACCTCACCTCGGTGGAGGCGGCCAAGTGGCTGACCTACCGCGCGTGCGATCTGTTCGCGCGCAAGGAGCCGGCGGTGAAGGAGATCTCGATGGCGAAGCTGTTCGCGTGCGACCTGATGCAGAAGGTCGTGTACGACGTGCAGCAGTTCCATGGCGGAATGGGCTACGTGGTGGAGACGGACGTGGCGCGGGCGTTTCGCGATGCGCGCTTGCTGACGATCGGCGGCGGCACGAGCGAGGTGATGAAGGAGATCATCTCGAAGCTTGTGCCGGGATTTTAGGGTCAGCCAAACAACAAGACTCCGATCGGAACTCCGCGGTCCCGGGGCGTGGGGCGGGTTGCGCCTCCAGGAGGCCTGCGGCACGACCGGCCCTCGCATCCGCGAGGGCTTGGAGCGCTGTTCAACGCCTTGGTGTGCCGCGCGCTCAAGTCGGCGCAATCCCGCCCCACGCCCCGTGCCCGCTCCGAGGTGGAGCGGAGGTTGGTGGGCCTTCAAGCACGAGCACGCTGTGCGGCCGGGATGATCTCCTTCATCACCTCGCACGTTCCTCTTGGGGGGTGGTCGGGCGTGTCGCTCCGGGCCCGCGCCCCGGTCCGGTCATTGGGTCCGGTTGGAATGAGCGACGTGAGTCCGGTGTCGTCCACTCGGCGGCTTGACCCTGCTGGGTTCGCGCACCCACGATGCGCGCGTGAGTTCGAACGGTCGCCATTGGCGCAGGCGCGAGGTGCTCGGGGGCGCGGCGCTGGGGGCGCTGTCGCTGCTCTTGCCGGCGTGCAAGCCGAAGACGGAGCTGATTCCGGCGCTGGCGGGCGGGATGCGGCTGGGGCTGCCGGACTGGAAGGTGCGCTCGGGGGAGGATGAGCTGGCGGCGGGGTTTGTCGAGCGGGTCCACGAGCGTGGGGCAGAGTGGGGGCGGGTGGGGCTGGCGTGGGAGGTGGATCCGCGCGTGGGCGTCCCGAAGGATGAGCTCTTGTTGCGGTTCGCGGCGCTGGGGGCGGGCGCGCATGTGATGGTGCCGTGGTCGCCGCGGGTGGATGGGCATCTGGCGCGGGGGACGACGGAGATCCACGGGCATGGGGCGTCGCTGGTGGGCGTGGATGACGTCGCGCCAGAGGCGATCCGCGCGTTGGTGTGGCGCTGCGACAAGACGGGGCGGCTGGTGCGGCTGTATCGCGCGGGGCGGTTTGCGCCGACGTTGGAGGACCTGGCGGCGGACATGCATTGTCATGGGCTGCGCGACCGGCCGGTGAATGGGGAGGTGCCGAACGCGGCGGTGACGGCGATGGGCGAGGGCTGGTACCTGGCCAAGCGCAATCCGGCGTCGGCGAGCTATCTCAAGTCGGACGCGGTGTTCACGGTGTTCGCGGGGCAGATGACGTTGCCGCCGGACGATCTGGTGGAGGCGGCGCACCTCGCGGCTGGGTGGTGCCAGGCGGAGGGGCTGACCGATGGGGAGACGCGCTCGGGCGAGCGGGCGGCGGGGCCGCAGAGTCATCCGGCGCTCAGGCTGCGGGGCACGGCGAAGCTCGATGGCAAGGACGTGCGCTGGACTTCGCTGCAGTGGCGCTGTGTGGTGAAGAAGCGGACGTTCCTGGGGATCGTCTTCGCGCAGCCGCCGGCGGTGGCGAAGGACCGCGAGGATCAGGCCGACTGGACCTCGCGCGACGCGGTGCTGCTGGCGGCGCGCTGCCACGGGTCCTGAGGAAGAGCTCCGACCTGGCTGTTTTCCTGGGGGTCCAGGGGGAGCCTGCTCACCCCTGGTGGAGGTGCCCAAAGGGCACCGGATCGTGGAGCGCTTCGACGTGGACCGGACGTGGATTGGATGACGGGTTCCACATCACGAAAGCGCGTCTCCTTCGCATCGTCCTCCAATCAAGAACGGTGGCCGGCAGGTCTGGATGACTCCGATCGGTCTATTGACGATGCGCCGGTGTGGCTGCTAACGACGCGCGCACCATCAGAGGGAGAACAGCCACGTGATCGCCATCCTCGCCGCCCTCCTGGCCGCCGCGCCGGGCCCTTTCGAGCAGTACCTCAGCGACAACGAGACCTCGTGCATCGGCAAGGCCGACTTCGCGCTGGCCCAGTCCGAGACCTGGCAGGCCAACGGCTTCACCTTCGTGGCGTCGGGCGCGAAGCTCGAGGTCAAGGCGGAGAAGAAGGGCGCGGCCAAGCTGGGCCTGCTCTCGGCCGTGAAGGACTTCTCGCCGGAGACGAAGAAGAATCTGGAGGTGTACCTGGCCGCGTTCAAGAAGGCCGGCGTGACGGCGATCGTGGTGGACGGCGACTCGGCGTACGGCGTGGACGATCAGGACTCGACGCTCGCCGACGTGTTCAGCTTCCTGGGCGACCAGGGCCTGCCGGTGTACGTGATCATCGGCAACTCGGAGTCGCGCAGCGCGTTCAACCGCGGCGCGCTGGCGGCGTTCCGCAAGAACCACAACGTCATCAACCTGAACCTCGTGCGCCGCGTGGACGGTGACGGGTACACGCTCGTGTCGCTGCCGGGCTACTTCGACCGCCGCTTCATCGGCGAGACCTCGGGCTGCGACTACAAGGCCGAGGACGCGCAGGAACTGGGCAAGATCGCGCGCGGGGCGACGAACCCGGTCGTGCTGGTGACGCACGGGCCGCCGCGGCAGGCGGGCAAGGGCGCGCTCGACGTCACGCAGGACGGCAAGAACGTGGGCGATCCGGATCTGGCGACGGCCATCGCCGAGGGCAAGATCGCGTTCGGCGTGTTCGGGCACATCCTGGAGTCGGGCGGGCGCGCGACGGATCTCGAGGGCACGCACTCGATCAAGCCGGGCGCGAAGGCCGCGTCGATCTTCGTGAACCCGGGGCCGGCGTTCGCGGATCCGTGGCCGCTGAACGACGGGCGCAGCTCGAAGGGCATGGCCGCCATCCTCTCGCTCGACGGCAAGAACAGCACGTGGGAGCAGGTGCTCGCGGGCGCGCTGGAGAAGCCGAAGGCGGTCAAGGCCGCCAAGGGCACGAAGGGCAAGAAGGCCGCGCCGAAGAAGCCCGAGGCGGCCGAGAAGGCCGAGTAGCGAGTGGTGGCGCCGCGCGGGACGGTGCAGTTCCTGCTCGACGTCGAGATCGAGGGCAATGACCTCTCGCGTCCGGCGGCCCGGCTGCTCAAGCGGGTCGCCAAGGAGCACCTCGAGATCCTGAAGCAACAGGGGCGCGAGCTGTCGATCTCGCTCGTGTCCGATCGCACCATCCGCAAGCTGAACCGCGAGCACCGGGGCAAGGACAAGGCCACCGACGTGCTGAGCTTCCCGCAAGAGGAGCCGAAGGACGCGCTGCGGGCCACGGGGCCGATCGGCGACGTGGTGATCTCGCTGCACACGGCGGTGCGCCAGGCGGACGCGGGCGGGTGGAAGGTGTCGCTGGAGCTGAAGCGGCTGTTCGCGCACGGGCTGTTGCATTGCCTCGGGTACGATCACGAGACCGACGCGGACGCGAAGGCGATGGCGGCGATGGAAGAGCGCGTGCTGGGCGCGCGCGGCATGGTCGGGGACTCGCTGACGCAGCGGTGAGCGCCACCCGAGCTAGAGGCGCTTCTTGAGTTCTGCCTTGTCGAGGCCGAAACAGTCGCAGAGCGCCGCGCCGAGGGCGAGCCCGAACTCCCTGAGTGCCCGCGCGATGTCGCTGAGGCGAGCGGGCATGGATCAGGCTTGGTGCTCGTACACTGCCAGAGCCAGCGGGAGCTGGAACGAATCCGTCGAGCTGTGACGTGAGCGGCTACCCTTGACGCGCTTCTTCGCGTCGAGAGGAATGGTCAGAGTCGCCTGGAGCAGCACAGCGTCGATCTCGTCGTCGTTCTTGGGAAACGGCTCGTTGGGAGGCCGCTTCTCTGCGTGCCGCAGCCGACTCCAGAGGTCATCCCAGATCTTCTTGGGGGCACGACGGTCCATCGGATCGCGGTCGTCAGCAAGGTCGTCGCGAACAGTTTCGAACACGGCCTCCTGAATCATCTCGAAGGCGTGCTTGAGCGAACGCCCCTGCGTCACGACATAGAAGTCCGGACAGGTCGCGACCCACTCGCCGACGTCCTCGTCGCGCTCGATGAGGAACCACACATTGGCCTGATAGCGGACGCTCTTCATGGATCCTCGGCTGCCATTCTTGCGGAAATCCCTCCTCGAAGATTGTGCCGGGGCGGGCGCCTGTCAAGGAAGCCTCCGCGGAACAGAGATTGACCCGACTGCCGTGCCGCACGTAGGAAGGGCGCCATGCCTTCGCTGCCTCCAGAACTCGCAGAGCTCACCCAGCGCCTCGGTGCGCTGCGGGGGGCACTTTGACGTCGATCGCAAGCGTCAGCGCGTCGAGCTGATCGAGCGCGAATCCGTGCAGCCGGGCTTCTGGGACGACCAGAAGCGCGCGCAGCAGCTCTCCAAGGAGAAGTCGGGTCTCGAGCTCTCCATCGGCCAGTTCGACGGCGAGAAGAAGCGCGTCGACGACGCGGTGGCGCTCTGGGAGTTGGCCGAGGAGGCCAACGATCAGGCCACGCGCGAGGAGGCGAAGGTGGCCGCGGGCGAGGCGGCGCTGGGCCTGCAACGGCTCGAGCTCGCGCGCATGTTGTCGGGG
>JAFEBC010000718.1 GCA_018266095.1 Deltaproteobacteria bacterium | reverse complement strand
GGCGCGGCTGTGCGAAGAGCTGGCGCAGTTCTTCAATCCTGGGTCGGATGGCGCCGTGCTGGCGTGGGATCTCGCGGACGATCCCAAGGTGGTCGCGGCCGCGGGCGCGTGTCTGCGCGTGTTCGGGGCGCGGGCTGAGACGCTCATCGGGCGGTCGGTGGCCACGCTGTTTCGCGGCGGCGAGCGGGCCGCGCGCGATCTGGTCGAGAAGGGCCTCACCAACGCGGCCACAGTGCAGCTCGACCTCTTGCGGCCGCAGGGGCCGAACAAGGGACGGCCGTTCGCGGCGCGGCTCGTGGTGCGGGGCGTGCCCGATGAGGGCGCGGTGGCGCTGGTGCGCGATCTCGCCTCGAGCCTGCAGGACGCCGACGCCGTGCTGCGCGCCGAGGACGTCGCGCGCTTTGCGTCCCTGGTGGCGCACGAGATCCGCAATCCCCTCTCCTCGGTGAAGATCGCGCTGCAGACGCTCGAGCGCGGGGCGCGGCTGCCGCCCAATGACCTGCGGCGCGTGGCCATCGCGGTCCGTGAGGTGGGCAGCATCGAGACGCTCCTGTCCGAGGTGCTCGACTACGCGAGGCCGCCGACGCTCTCGCGGGTGCCGCTGGATCCGCGCGGGATCGTGCGCGAGGCCGTGGCCAAGCTCTCCGGCGAGTGGTCGTCGCGCGGCGTGAAGTTCAAGCTGCGCGTGCCGGGCCGCATGTCGCCGGTCCTGGCCGATCCCACGCGCGTGGCCACCGCCATGTCCATGCTGGGCGCGCAGGCCGCGAGCGTGGCCGAGGATCTGGGCGGCGGCGAGATCGAGATCCGCATCCAGGACGGCCGCTCGGCGTGGGAGCTGCGCGTGCTCGATCCGGGCCCCGCTGTCGAGCCGGCGCTGCGCAAGAAGGCCTTCGTGCCCTTCACACCCTCGCGCGCACGCGGCAGCGGCCTCGCGCTGGCAGTCGTGGCCCAGATCGCCCGCGAGCACGGCGGGCAGGCCTCGCTCACGGCGCGCCGCGGGCACAACGAGATCGTGGTCCGCTTCGAGCGCTGAGTTCCTTCAGGGCGCCGTGCGCAGTGTTTGTTACACTGCTCCCGACCGTGGCCCGCATTCTCCTCGTCGACGACGATCGCTCCATCCGCGAGCTCCTCGCGCTCCACCTCGAGGAGCGCGGCCACCGCGTCTTGCTCGCGTCCAGCGCGGCCGAGGGCGTGCGCCTCGCGGGAGAGACCTCGCCGTCCGCCATCGTGCTCGACATGCGCCTCCCCGACGGCTCGGGCATCGACTTCATCCCCGAGCTCAAGAAGCGTGCCACCGACTCGCCCGTGCTGCTCATCACCGCGCACCACGACATGGCGACCACCATCCTCGCCATGAAGGCCGGCGCCTTCGACTACATCCACAAGCCCATCGACATCGAGACCTTCGACCGCGCGCTCGCCCGTGCGCTCGAAGCGGGCCGCCTCGCGCAGGGCCAGGAGTTCGTCTCTGCGGAAGGCGCGGACCTCGGCGATCTCGTCGGCAAGTCCGCGGCGATGCAGAAGCTCTTCAAGGACATCGGCCGCGTGGCCGCGAGCCGCGCCACCGTGCTCATCCAGGGCGAGAGCGGCACCGGCAAGGAGCTCATCGCGCGCGTCATCCACTCGTTCTCGGCGCAGGCCAAGAACAAGGGCGCCGACGTGCCCTTCGTGGCCATCAACTGCTCCGCGCTCGTGGACACGCTGCTCGAGAGCGAGCTGTTCGGCTACGAGAAGGGCGCGTTCACCGGCGCCGTCAGCGCCAAGCCGGGCAAGTTCGAGCTGGCCGGCGAGGGCTCGGTCTTCCTCGACGAGATCGGCGAGCTGTCACCCAACCTGCAGGCCAAGCTCTTGCGCGTGCTGCAGGAGCGCGAGGTGGAGCGCATCGGCGGCACCAAGCCCATCCCGGTGAACGCCCGCGTCCTGGCCGCGACGCACCGCGAGCTGCCCGCCGAGGTGGCCGCGGGCCGTTTCCGCGAGGACCTCTACCAGCGCTTGCGCGTGGTCACGCTCGACGTGCCGCCGCTGCGCGAGCGGCCGGACGACATCCCGCTCCTCATCGACCACCTCCTGGCGCGCATCAACCAGCGCCTGGGCCGGCGCCTGCGCAAGCCTCCGCGCGAGCTGGTGGAGGAGCTCTCGCATCGCGCCTGGCCCGGCAACGTGCGCGAGCTGGAGAACGCCCTCACGCGCGCCGCCGTGCTCAGCCAGGGTGACGTGCTGCAGCCCGAGCACCTCGCGGAGACGAACGGTGACGCGCGCACGCCGCAGCCGCCACTCTCCTCGGACACGCCGCCCGGCGGAGTGCCCACGCTGGAGGAGGTCGAGCGCGCCCACGTGCTGCGCGTGTACGAGCTCGCGCACCGCCACAAGGGCAAGACCTGCGAGCTCCTGGGCATCTCGCGGCCGACGCTGGAGCGGAAGCTGAAGCGCTACGGTGTTGTAGAGTGAACACTACCGGATCGGGCGCGCGTTCCCTATCCGACACCTCCCCCCAAGCAAAGCTACTCCCGTAGAATCTCTGGGAAGTGCGCCAACATCGGCCCGTTGAACGGTCGACGATCGCGCCCACAGATTGAACGATTCGTTCACGTTTCGTTCAATCCGTCGCGCTGCGTTGAACGATTCGTTCAGTTCACCCTGCGACAGAAGCACGCACGCTCTGAGACGCGGGCACGATTCCGCTGCGACTTCATCGGTTTGAGCCCGGCCCCGCTTGAGTCCGACGACTGGCACACGACGTGCTTTTTGTCGGGAACATGATGCGAAGCAACCGTACAGAAGCTCGTCCCCTTGTGGCACCTCCCACCACCCCCAATCTCCCGGCCGCCGACGTGGTTGACCTGCGTGGTTACTTTCGTGTCGAGACGTACTCTCCTGGCGCCGTGATCCAGAAGGCCTTCGCGCAGAGCGACAAGGTCTACCTGGTGCAGAGCGGGCGCGTGCGTCTCCTGCGTCAGGGCAAGGGCCGCCGCAAGTCGCTCCTGGCCGTGCTCAAGCCGGGGGACCTCTTCGGCGACGTGCTGCGTTCAGGCTCCGCGCTCGACGAGCAGGCCGAGAGCTCGGGTAAATCGGAGGTCTGGAGCATCGAGGGCCGCGACTTCCGCGCGCTGCTCGAGGCGCGTCCGGCGCTGGCCGTGGACGTCATCCGGGCCCTGGGCGAGCGCGTCCAGGAGATGCGCCGCCGCGTGGTGGGCCTGACCCGCAAGGACGTGCCTGCGCGCCTCGCCGACTCCATCCTGGCCCTCGCGGGCGACCACGGCGAGAAGGCCGAGGGCGAGCGTCACACCTCGCTGACCGGCGTCACGCAGCAGGACCTCGCCGACCTCGTGGGCGCGAGCCGCTCGTTCGTGTCCACGCTCGTGAACCAGATGAAGCGCGACGGCCTGCTCACAAGCCAGGGCCGCCGCCTCATCATCACCGACACCGCGGGCCTGCAGAAGCTCGCGTCCGTCGAGAAGTAGCCAAGCCTTCCTGTCCAGCAACAGGGGCGCCTCGCTCGGAGCGATCCGGGCGGGGCGTTTTGTTTTCTAGAGGGAGAGCGAAAGCGAAGAGCAACAGCCTCACAGGAAGGAGGGAAGGAAGAAGGGGAGTGGTCCCATGCCCCCGAGGCCTCCGATTTTGCTCGCTGCTTCGGGCACGAAGCACGCACTTCGAGCGGAGCGCAGAGTCACACGATCGACAAGTCGTGTGAAGCCTTTCTCTCCACGCCCGAAGCACAATCGCCGCGGCCCCCAGCGGGAGCGCGCGGCGATCGGGTCCAACAAGCTGCAGGCGAACTTACGCCTTGGGAGCAGCCTTCTCGGCCTTCGGAGCCTTCTCCTTCTTCGGAGCGGCAGGCGCGGCGGCCTTCGGAGCCTCGGCGGCCTTCTCGGCCTTGGCCGGGGCGGCGGGCACCTTCGCGTACTTCTTGTTGAAGCGGTCGATGCGGCCCGCGGTGTCCATCAGCTTCTGCTTGCCGGTGAAGAACGGGTGGCACTGCGAGCAGATGTCCAGGTGGAGCTCGCCCGCGGTGGAGCGCGTCTCCCAGGTGTTGCCGCAGGCGCAGGTGATCTTGGTGGCGGGATAGGCCGGGTGGATGTCGGAACGCATTGTGATCTCGCTTCTTTCTGTCCCAGATGCTCGCGCGCACAGGCGCGGGGTCCCCGGGGGTGTTCGGGTGGAAAAGAGGGCGTGGGAGTAACCGATCAATGCCGCCCCGTCAAGCTGCGCGCGGCTTTGGGTTGACTTCGGGGGCGCGATTCTCTACTAGAGAGGCCTCTCACCGCGCGCGCCGCCCTCTCAAGGCGAGCTGCACGCTCCCCGCCGCCCCCTCCCGAGCGCGTCCCCCGCGACACAACGGCCCCGATGAATCTCAACGAACTGAAGGCGATGAAGATCACTGCCCTCGCGAAGCTGGCGAAGGAGCTCAACATCGAGGCGCCCGGCGCGCTCCGCAAGCAGGACCTGATCTTCCACATCCTCCAGGCCGGCAAGAGCGATGAGCCGATCGAGGCCGAGGGCGTGCTCGAGGTGCTGCCGGACGGCTTCGGCTTCTTGCGCAGCGCCGACTTCAGCTTCCAGCCCGGGCCCGACGACATCTACGTGTCGCCCTCGCAGATCCGCCGGTTCAACCTGCGCACCGGCGACATGCTCAAGGGGCAGACGCGCCAGCCCAAGGACAGCGAGCGGTACCTGGCGCTGACCAAGATCGACAGCATCAACTTCGAGGAGCCGGTCGAGGGCGCCCAGAAGCTGCTCTTCGACAACCTCACGGCGCTCTACCCGACGCGGCCGATCAACCTCGAGCACTCCAAGACGGAGATGAGCACGCGCATCATCAACCTGCTCAACCCGATCGGCTTCGGGCAGCGCGCGCTCATCGTGGCGCCGCCGCGCGCGGGCAAGACGGTGCTCTTGCAGGACATCGCGCACGCCATCACGGCCAATCATCCGGAGGCGTTCCTCATCGTGCTGCTCATCGACGAGCGGCCCGAGGAGGTCACCGACATGCAGCGCACGGTGAAGGGCCAGGTGGTCAGCTCCACCTTCGACGAGCCCGCCACGCGTCACGTGCAGGTGGCCGAGATGGTCATCGAGCAGGCCAAGCGGCTCGTCGAGCACAAGCGCGACGTGGTCATCCTGCTCGACTCCATCACCCGCCTCGCGCGCGCCTACAACGCCACCGTGCCGTCGTCGGGCAAGATCCTCTCGGGCGGCGTGGACTCGAACGCGCTGCACAAGCCCAAGCGCTTCTTCGGCGCGGCCCGCAACTGCGAGGAGGGCGGCTCGCTCACCATCATCGGCACCGCGCTCGTGGACACGGGCTCGCGCATGGACGAGGTGATCTTCGAGGAGTTCAAGGGCACCGGCAACAGCGAGATCGTCCTCGACCGCAAGCTGATGGAGAAGCGCATCTTCCCCTGCCTCGACATCAACAAGTCGGGCACGCGCAAGGAGGAGCTGCTCATGGACGACAAGCTCCTGAACCGCGTGTGGATCCTGCGGCAGCTCCTGCATCCGCTGAACGTGATCGACTCGATGGAGTTCCTCCTGAGCAAGCTCAAGGGGACCAAGAGCAACAAGGAGTTCCTCGATTCGATGAGCCGGTAGCGCCGCGACTGGCGAGGGTGACCCGGGCCATCGACCCGGGCGCTCGCGCGGGTTGCGCGCGGGCCAGGGCCCTCAACGGATGACGCCGACGCCGCCGCGCAGGAGGCGCGCGCTGAGGACGAGCCCCAGGCCGCCGATCACGATCTCGGGCAGGAAGGCCATCACCCACGGCGCATGGCCGTGCTCTGCGGCCACCTGGCCCACGCGAGAGAGCGTGTAGAACGCCGCGAACGCGCCCACGCAGGTGACGTACGCCGCCGCGCGCGAGCCCGCGGCCAGGAGCGCCAGGGGCACCGCCAGGAGCACGAAGGCCAAGGTCGCCAGCGGGGCCGCCACGCGCCGCGCCCGCTCCAGCCGCGCCCGGCCTGCGCGCACAGTGTCGCCCTGCTCCTCGAAGCGCCGCGCCCGCTCCAGGAGCTCGCCCTCGCTGAACATCGCCTCGTTGTCGCTGAAGCGGTTCTTGTGCGCGACCGGATCCTCGACGCCCACCAGGAAGCGCGCCGAATCGAAGCGCGCGTACGTCTCGCCCCGCTCGGTGTTGCGGTCCTCTGCGCGCGGCTCGATGCGGTGCAGCTCGCCCTGCGTCAGCTCCAGCGCCAGCGTCTCGCCCGCCACGTCGACGAGCCTTCCTGCCCGCGCCAGCGCCAGCAAAGGAGGGCCGTCGCTCAGGCTGTCCTCGATGAGCACGCCGCGCCAGTCGCTGCCCTGCGCGCCGGCCTTGTCGACGTAGACCATGAAGCGCGGCAGGCCCTGGTTGAACAGGCCGGGCCGCAGGCCCTCCTCGAGGCTGCGCTTGATGACGGCGTTGAGCACGCGGCTGAGCGCCTTGAGGCCCCACGGCTCGGCCACGCCCGTGAGCCAGAACGCGCCCGCGCAGAGCACGGCGGCGATGGCCAGCGGCACGCGATAGAGGCTCAGCGGCGAACGCCCCGAGGCCGACAGCGCCAGGAGCTCGCGATCGGCCGCCAGCCGCCCCAGGCCGAGCTGCACGGCCAGCACGAACGCGAGCGGCACGGCCATCGCCAGGAAGTGCGGCGCGAGGCCCGCCGTCACGCGCGCGAGATCCCCCAGCCGCACCGCGCCGCCGAACACGACCTCGTTGAGCTGCAGGAGCTGCACCAGCACCAGGAGCTGCACGATGGCCAAGAGCCCGACGCCGAGCGGCACCAGGGTCTCGCGCAGGAGCATGCGATCGACGAGCGACAGGCGCACGGGCGCACTCTAGCAGGGAGTCCGCGCGCCATCGGGCCGCAGCCTCCTGCGGCGCCTCCCGTGGTACGAACCCGTCGTGCCCGCGAGTGAAGCCACGGTCCCTCCAACCGGCCCGGATGCGTCCGCGCTGCTCGCCTGGGCGCGTCGGCTGGTGACGCTCGGCCTCTCGGCGCACGCGCTCTTCCTCTGCGTGTCGATCGCGGGCACGCAGATCGGCCTCGGGTTCGCCGCCGCCGGCCTCCTGCTCGCGTTCCTCGCGGGCCACCGTCCTGCGCGCACGCCGCTCGACCTGCCGCTCGTCTGCATCGCGGCCGTCTCCATCGCCTCCGATCTCGTGTCCTTCGCGGGCCCGCCGTCCTTGGAGATGGCCACGCTCTGGCGCAGCCTCATCGCGCTCTGGCTCGTGCCGCAGACGCTCGCGCTCTCCACGGACCTCGGGCGCGACCTCCGGCGCCTCTTGCTGCTCGCGCTCACCGGCGTGGCCCTGGCCGCGCTCATGGGCGTGGCGCAATACAGCACCGGCTTTGATCTCGTGCACGCGCTGCACCTGCGCGCCGAGCCGCGCATCGTCCCCGTGCCAGGCGTCGACGGCCGCTTCGTCGCGCTCGGCTTCTTCATCTCGCGCCTCACGCTCAGCCACGTGATCGTGTTCTTGCTCTGCGCAGCCATGAGCGCCCTGCTCTCCCGCTTCGTCACCGGCCGCGCCCGCGCGTACCTCCTCGTGTGCACGCTCCTCGGCGCCGTCGGCCTCATCCTCACCTTCGCCCGCGCCGCCTGGCTCGCGATGGGGCTGGGCGTGCTCGTCTTGGGCCTCCTGCAGCTCGGCACCGCGCAGGGCCGCCGCACCTTGCGCACCTTCGCGCTCGGCCTCGGCGTGCTCATCGCCGCCTCGCTCGCGCATCCCGGCGTGCGCCACCGGCTGCTCTCCGCGTTCGACCTGCAGGCCAACTCCGACCGCCTCTTCCTCTGGTCGCGCGCGCTCGAGGTCATCCGCGACCACCCGCTCTTCGGCGTCGGCTTCGGCAACTACCAGCGCATCTGCAGCGCCTACTACGACAAGGTCGACCCGGGCTTCCTCATGCGGACCTTCGCGCACAACTCGGCCCTCACGCTGCTCGCCGAGACGGGCCCGCTCGGCCTGTTCATCGCGCTCTTCTTCCTCTGGCGCGTCGCGCGCACGCTGCTGTCACGTCACCGCGCTGGCGGCCCGCTCGCCGCCGGTGGCCTCGCCGCCCTCGCCGCCGTCTGCTTCATCGGCCTCCTCCACGACGTGCACATCGACAACAAAGCCATGTTCGCGCTCTGGTTCACGTTGTCGCTGGGCCTGGTCACGCGGCGAGACGAGCAGCATGCGACCTGATTTCGTCCGGAACTCCGCGGCCACGGGACGTGGGGAGGGTTGCGCCTCCAGGAGGCCTGCGGCACGACCGGCAGTCGCATCCGCGACTGCTTGAGCTCCGTTCCACGCCTTGGTGTGCCGCGCGCTCAAGTCGGCGCAATCCCTCCCCACGCCCCGTGCCCGCTCTGGGACAGACTGGAAGGTGCGGCACCAGTAAGGCCGCGCATCCGAGGCCCGCTCCGAGGTCTAGAAGTGGAAACCCAGGTGCCCGCTGAAGGCGAGTTCGCGCGTGAACTGCGTGGCCGCCGTGGTGTTCGCCGGTACGCCGTCGGTCATGATCGGATTGGTCCCGAACGCCACCGCGCCCTCGACGCCCACCACCACCACGCCCGCCTTGAGCCGCAGGCCCACGACGAAGCGGTTGTAGCGGTTCGAGAACATCCCGATGCTGCGGAAGATCCCGTCGTCCGCAGTCGGGTCCTTGGGATCCTCGTGCGCGGGATCGAAGTCGATGACGCCGCTCGACACGTTGATGCAGGTGATCCCGTACTGCCCGTACGGCTCCAGCGTCACGGTGCCGCCCACGCCGATGCTCTTGGACAGCGTGATGTCCCCGCCCGCCATCGCCAGGTCCAGCTCCTGCGAGCCCAGGATGCGCGAGCCCCACGCGCGCAGCGCCACGTCGGGCGCGTAGTCGATGCCGTCGAGCAGCGCCCAGCGCAGCTCACCCGAGAGCGCCACCATCTGCGAGCCCGCGAGCAGCGAGATGGCCGTGCCGATCTCCAGCGACCCGCCGAAGCCCTTGCGCGCGCGGATGGTCGGGATGACCCACGCGCCCGGCGACCGCGTCGAGGCCGCCGTGCCCACGCTCGGCCACTCGTCCGGGTCCAGCTTGGGCAGCGCCACGTTGGTCGAGAACCCGAGCTCCAGGCCCGCCTGGCCCGTCGTGGCCGCGGGCTCGCCGAACGGCGGCGCCATCGCCAGGCCGATCGACGCCGCCAGCCGCGCGAACCGGGACTGCGACGTGGGATCACCCGCCACCGAGGTGCGATCGCTGCCGTCGCACGCGCTGCACGTGGTGATGGCGTCCGGATGCCCCAGCCGCCAGAGCTGCAGGTCGTTGTCGCCCGCCCGCGCCGCGAGGGGCGCGAGGATCACGGCTGCGAGGACGAGAACACGCGCGCGGAGCACCCTTCGTTGCTAGCAGCGCTCCCGAGGGGGGTCAAGGAACCGGACGTCGGTGCGTGTGCGCCCCACCCGCGGCGCGCCGCGCGTCCTCCGCGAGCCGCGCCCTCCCCGAAGCGATTCCGCCGCCGGACCTCGAGGGCCCAGGCGGCGGAGTCGATGCAGCGGTCAACACGCGAGCGAGGCCCCAGGCCCCGCGCCGCCTAGTTGATGTTCACCCG
>JAFEBC010000717.1 GCA_018266095.1 Deltaproteobacteria bacterium | reverse complement strand
GGCGGCTGATCCGGCGCCTGCGGATTGGTGAGCCCGCGGTGCTTGATCATCGTGAGCGGCTGGTTCACCTCGCAGCCGAGGCCGACGATCACGTACGCGGCGACGTTCGGATGCGTGGCCATGTTGCCGAGCACGCGCTCGAGCATCACGTGATCGGCTCCTGCCGAGATCTGGCCGCAGCCTCCTCGGTGCGTGAACGCGATCACGCCGTCGATGTTGGGGAAGTCGCGCTGCACCTCGCGGAACCTGTCGCGCGCGAGCTTGCTCACGGAGGACGAGCAGTTCACGGTGGAGACGATGGCGACGTAGTTGCGCGTGCCCACGCGGCCGTCCGCGCGCAGGAAGCCGTCGAAGAAGCGCATCTGCTCCGCGGGGTAGAGCTGAGTGGGGCGCACGTCGCTGCCGATGGCGTAGTCAGGCGCGAGGTCCTCCATGTGAAGCTGATCCACGTGCACGTGCTGCCCCGGCTCGAGGTCGGCGAGCGCGAAGCCGATCACCTGGCCGTAGCGGTGGATGGGCGCGCCCTTCCGGATCGCGTGCGCCGCGATCTTGTGACCCGCGGGGACCTCCTGCGGCAGCGCCAACGTGCCTGCGTCGGTCTCGACGCGCGTGCCCTTCGGCAGGCGCACCTTGGCGATGACCACGTCGTCGTTCGGATGCAGCCGCAGCGTCTGGCCCACCGGTTGATGCGGAGCGTTCATGGCGCGACCTCGGAAGCGGGCGCTCGGGCCCCGCGCAACAGCGACCACAAGGCGATGCAGCCGATCAGATCGAAGACGGCGATTCCCCAGAAGAGCGGCGTGTAGCCGATGGTGTGCGCGGCGCGCCCGATGATGAAGGTGAAGAGGATTCCGCCCGCGTAGCCCGCGGTGCCGGAGAGGCCGTTGGCGGTGGCGACGCCGCGCTTGGGGAAGAGATCCGCGGGCAGGGTGAGCAGCGTCGAGGAGATGGCCTGGTGCGCGAAGGCGCCGATGGAGAAGAGCGCGATGGCCATCCCCGCGCTGGGCGCAGTGCCGGTGAACGCGGTGACGGTCATGAGCAGCGCGGGCACGGTGACCGCGGCCTTGCGCGCGGTGAGCACGGGCATGCCGAGCTTCAAGAAGAAGGGCGAGAGCAGTCCGCCCACGAGGCAGCCGAGGTCGCCGGCGAGGAACGGCACCCACGCGAAGTAAGCGATCTGCTTCAGGTCGAGGTGGCGCTCGGTGACGAGATAGAACGGGATCCAATACGTGAACAACTGCCACGCGGGCTCGGAGAGGAAGCGCGCGATCGCGAGCGCCCAGAAGTTCTTCTCGCGCAGGATCATGTGCGCGACGCCGGTCTTCTCGTTGTCGACGGTGGGGCAGGGCTCGGCGCCCTGCTGGATGTGCTGCAGCTCCGCGGTCGAGAGCAGCGGATGCTCCTCGGGTGCGCGATAGACCACGAGCCAGAGCGCGACCCAGATCACCCCCAGCGCGCCGGTGAGCATGAAGGCCGAGCGCCAGCCGGTGTGCAGGATGAGGAAGACCACCAGCGGCGGCGCGATGAGCGAGCCCACGCCGCTGCCCATGTTGATGATGCCGGTGGCGATGGTGCGCTCCGCCGGAGGGAACCACTGCGAGACCGTCTTGATCGCGCCGGGGAAGTTGCCGGCCTCGCCCACGCCCAGCACGCCGCGCAGCACGGCGAGCGATCGCCAGCCGCCCGCGAAGCCCGTGAGCACTTGCGCGATCGACCACCACGCGATCGCGAGCGCGAAGCCGACGCGGATGTTGAGCCAGTCGATCACGCGGCCCGCGATCGGCATGGTCAGGCCGTAGACGGCCTGGAAGGCGATCACGATGTACGAGAACGTCACTTCGTCGATGGAGAGCTCGGTCTTGAGCGTGGGCCCGACCACCGCGAGCGCGCTGCGATCCAAGTAGTTGATGATGGTGATGCAGGTGAGCAGGCCCGCGATCCACCAACGCAGCCCGGGCACGGTGAAGCCACCGGCCGTGCGCTGGGTGCGCGCGCTCCGCTGCAGCGGGAGCGACGAGGTGGACGCGGCCTCGCTCATGCCTTCGACGCCTCCGGGATCGCCAGGGTCATCGCGCGCTCCGCTTGGGCTCGGGGAGCTTGTAAGCCTTGCGCGCGAGGCGCACCGCCAGATCGATCGCGGTCTCGCGCGCTTCGTCCTCGTCGAGCCGGTGCTCGGCCACGAGCCGCGCCAGGAACACGCAGTCCATGCGGCGGGCCACGTCGTGACGCACCGGGATGGAGCAGAACGCGCGCGTGTCGTCGTTGAAGCCGGCGGTGTTGTAGAAGCCCGCCGTCTCGGTGGCGGGCGCGCGGAAGAAGCGCATGCCCTCGGGCGCGTCGAAGAACCACCAGGGTGGGCCGAGCTTCAGGATCGGATAGTGGCCCGCGAGCGGCGCCAGCTCGCGCGAGTAGGTGGTCTCGTCGAGCGTGAAGAGGATGAGCGTCAGGCGGCGATCGGTGCCGAAGCGATCCAGCAGCGGCTTGAGCGCGCGCACGTACTCGGTGGCGGTGGGGATGTCGGCGCCCTTGTCGCGGCCGAACGCGGCGTGGATGCCCGGGTTGTGGTTGCGGCACGACCCCGGATGGAGCTGCATCACGAGGCCGTCGTCGAGGCTCATGCGCGCCATCTCGGTGAGGATTTGGCCGCGGAACTGCTCGCGCTCCTGCGCCGTCGACTTGCCGCTCACCACCGTCGAGAAGAGGCGCTCGCACTCGGCAGGCGAGAGATCGCACGTGGTGGCCGAGGGGTGTCCGTGATCGGTGGCGGTCGCGCCCATCTTGGCGAAGTCCGCGCGGCGCACGCGCAGCGCCTGCAGATAGCCCGCCCACGTGTTCGTGCGCTCGCCCGCGATCGCGCCGAGCCTCTGCACGTTCTCCTCGAAGCCGGGCCAGTCGGGATCGACCACGGGATCCGGGCGGAAGGTGGTGATGACGTTCCCGGTCCAGCCCGACTCGCGGATCTTCTGGTGGTGCTCCAGGCGATCGAGCGGCGATTCGGTGGTGGCGAGCAGCTCGATGTTGAAGCGCTCGAACATCGCGCGCGGACGGAACTCGGGCTGCGCCAGCCGGTGCGCGATCTGGTCGTAGATGCGGTCGGCAGAGGCGGGCGAGAGCTGCTCGCCGACGCCGAAGACGTCGTGCAGCACGTGCTCGTACCACATGCGCGTGGGCGTGCCGCGGAAGAGGTGCCAGTGCTGCGCGAAGAGGCGCCAGATGACGCGGCCGTCGCGCTCCACCGGCTCGCCGTCGAGGCGCGGGATACCCAGCGATTCGAGCGGGACGCCCTGGCTGTAGAGCATCCGGTACACGTAGTGATCGGGGATGATGAGCAGCGACGCGGGGTCGGCGAAGGCCTCGTTGTCCGCGAACCAGCTCGGATCGGTGTGGCCGTGCGGGCTCACGATCGGCAGGTCCTTCACCTCGGCGTAGAGGCGGCGGCAGAGCGCGCGCACGTCCGGATCCGAGGGGAAGAGGCGATCCGGGTTCAGCGTCAGGGGCTTCATGGTCCGCTCCTGCGCGCGGGAGGCTTGCTGCGCCGGCGCCGCTGGGTGAAGCCGCGCGCGAACTCGCGGTGCACGCGCGTGAGGTGTTCGTGCATGGCCTTGCGGGCGCGCTGCGGGTTGCCCGACTCGATCGCGAGGACGACGGCTTCGTGATCGCGGAGCGTGCCGGCCCAGAGCTGCGGCGTGGTGAAGTGGTGCTCCATCTGACGCCAGAGCGCGCCGCGGCCCTGATCCCACAAGAGCTGCACCACGCCCGCGAGCGGACCGTTCTGGGTGGCGTTGCCGATGGCGACGTGCAGGCGGCGATCGGCGTCCTCGCTCTCGCGCGCAGACTGGCTCTGGCGCAGATCCTCGAGGGCCTCGCGCATCTCCTCGCGGTCGGCGGCGCTGGCCTCGCGCGTGGCGATCGCGGCGGTCTCGCCCTCGACCACCCAGCGCGCGCGGATGAGCTCGAACGGCCCCTCTCCCTGCTCCAAGAGCACCTGGTTCGGCAGCGAGCGCGGCGCGCACACGAACACGCCCGAGCCCACGCGCACCTCGACCTTGCCCTCGACCTCCAGCGCGATGAGCGCCTCGCGCACCGAGGGCCGCGACACGCCGAGCTGCCGCGCCAGGTCGCGCTCGCCCGGCAGCCGCTGGCCCGGCACGAACTCGCCGCTCGCGATCAGCTCCGAGAGCATCTTCGCGATCTTGCGGTCGAGGCGGTCGGTGTCGATGACCTGGATGGGCATGGGTGCGGCGCGCGGGCCCTAGGCGTTGGAACGCCGGGCTCGCGCGACCTCCTCCAGGTAGCGGCGTGCGCGATCGGTGATGGCCGCGGTGTCTCCCGCGCGCAGCTTCTTGAGATCGACGAGGTCTGCGCCCGCGCCCACCGCGGAAGCGCCTGCGGTGATGAAGTCGGCCGCGGTCTCCAGCGAGACGCCGCCCGTGGGCACGAGCTCGATCTGGGGCAGCGGCGCCTTGACGGCCTTGATGTAGCTCGCGCCGCCCACGGCGCCGCAAGGGAAGACCTTGACGAGATCGGAGCCAGCGCGCCAAGCGCGGATGATCTCGGTGGGCGTGAGCGCGCCCGCGAGCACCGGCGTGCCGTACGTGCGGCAGCAGGAGATCGTCGCCTCGTCTGTCGCGGGGCTGACCACGAACTGCGCGCCCGCGAGGATGCACGCGCGCGCCGTCTCCGCGTCGAGTACGGTGCCTGCCCCGAGCACGAAGCCGCCCGACTTGGCGTTGCTGCGCGCGAGCTCGCGGATGAGCTCCACCGCGAACGGCACGGTCATCGTCAGCTCGATCACGTCGATGCCGCCGGCGCGCAGGG
>JAFEBC010000716.1 GCA_018266095.1 Deltaproteobacteria bacterium | reverse complement strand
CCTCGACGCTCGTGAGCAGCTTCCACACGCCGCTGCGATCGAGCGCGCTCACCTTGCGCAACAGATTGAAGGTGAAGGCCACATCGCGCGCGCCGAACGGCCGGCCGTCGGACCACTGCACGCCGCGCCGGATCGAGACGTGCAGCGTGCGGCCCGCGTCCCGCCACTCGTACGCGGTGGCGAGCCACGGCACGTACTCGTCCTTCATGCTGTTGAACACCAGCATCGGCTCGTACACGCCCGCGTAGGTCGGGAAGCGCGCGTTGGCCACCGGCGTGAGCGGGTTGAAGTTGCGCACGAACGCGGAGGTCTGCTCGTACGAGATGGTCAGCACGCCCGGCGGCGGCGGCGGCCGCTCGCGCACGCACGCGGTCAGGAGCGCGAGCGCACAGAGGGCGCGCCGCGGTGTCACTGCGCCGACTCGTAGACGCGCACGTAGTCGACGAGCATGGTCGCCGGGAAGCGCGTGCTGGAGTCCGGCGAGCCCACGTAGTTGCCGCCGACGGCGAGGTTCAAGATGACGAAGAACGGGTGCTCGAAGACCCACTGCTTGCCCGCGGGGAGCGTGCTCGGCGTGACGGTCTCGTACACCGTGTCGTCCACGCGGAAGTCCACGCGATCGGTGGTCCACTCGACGGCGAAGACGTGGAAGTCCTGATCGAAGCCCGCGCCGCCCGGCAGGCCGTGGCTCGCGGTGATGGCCTGCCCGCCCGAATAGCCGGGCCCGTGCGCGCTGCCGTGGATGAGCGTCGTCTCCTGGCCGCGGTACTCCATGATGTCGAGCTCGCCGCACGACGGCCACGGGTTCTGGGCGATGTCGGCGCCGAGCAGCCAGAACGCGGGCCACAGGCCGCGGCCCGGCGGCAGCTTGATGCGCGCCTCGAACCTGCCGTGCGCCTGCGAGAACTTGTTGCCGGTGTTGATGCGCGCGGACGAGTAGTCGCGGCCGCCGTAGGGTTCCTCGATGGCGGTGATGGCGAGGTGGCCGTTGCCGTCGAGCTGCGCGTTGCGCGCCTCTGCCGTGTCGTACTCGAGCTGGTTGTTGCCCCAGCCGCTGCCGCCCACGTCGTGCGTCCACTTGCTCGCGTCGGGCACGGTGCCCGCCGCGCCGTCGAACTCGTCCGACCAGGTCAGCGTCCACTGCGGCGTGCCCGCGTCCTGCGTGGTCTGCGACTGCGGATCCTCGGCGCAGCGGCCGAAGCCCGCGCACACCAGGAAGAGCGGCGCGAATCGCCAGAACGGCCTGTGGCGGATCCCTGCGTGCATCGGCGTGTCCGTTTCTCGAAGCGGGTGTCGTGCGTGATCAGCGGCCAGCAGCGGCGCTGGCGAACAGGCCCAAGTCGGCGAGCGCGGCTTGCAAGACCAGCGTGGCGGCGCCGGTGGCGACATCCCGCTCACCCAGCTCGCTGGCGACGATGCGCGCGGCGGCCACCGAGCTCACCAGCGTGCGGCTGCGCACCGATTCGCGCAGCGGCAACACCAGCAGATCGCCCAGGCGCGCGAGGCTCCCGCCGATGCTGACCACGGCCGGGTTCATCAGGTTCAACATGCCCGCCACCGCGATGCCGAGGTTGTCGGCGGCCTCGCGCACCACCTGCAGCGAGAGCGGATCGTGCGCCAGCGCGGCGTCCTCGATGGTGGTGATCGAGAGCTTCTTGGTGTGCAGCGGGCTCTTGGGGAACTTCTTGAGCAGCGCGCGCGCACGCTCGACCAAGGCGGGCGTGCCCACCAGCGTGACGAGGCAGCCGCGCAGGCCGCAGAGGCACACCGGGCCCTTGGGATCGATGGCGATGTGGCCGATCTCGCCCGCGGTGCCGGAGGAGCCGCGGTAGATGCGCGCGCCGATGATGTGCCCCGATCCGATGCCGGTGGCGACCTTGATGTACGCGGAGTCCTCGACGCCGCGCCCCGCGCCCCAGAAGTGCTCGGCCAGCGCGCCCAGGTTGGCGTCGTTGTCGACCAGCACGTGCACGCCGAAGCGCGCGCGCAGCGTGTGCACCACGTCGAACCCACGCCACGCCGGCATGACCACGTCGCTGAGCCGCTCGGGGTGCCGCGGATCCACCGGGCTCGGCACGGCCACGCCGATCCCCAAGAGCCCCCGCGCGCCCTTGCGGCTCGAGGCCAGACACGCCTCCGCGAGCCGCCCCATCAGCGCCATCGTGCCCTGCGGATCCTCGCGCACCGGGTGCGCCTCCTGCTGCCAGGCGATCACCTTCCCGCGCAGATCCGTGAGCGCCACCGACACGTGCGTCGCGCCCATGTCCACGCCGAGGATGCGGTACGCGTCGTCCTGGAACTCGAGCACGATGGGCTTGCGGCCGCCGCGCGATGCGCCCGAGCCGACCTCCGCCACGAGGCCCGTCGGGAGCAGGTCGCTCACGATCGACGACACCGTGGAGCGCGACAGCCCCGTGCGCCGCGCGATCTCGGCGCGCGAGATGCGCCGCTCGCGCCAGATCATCTGCAGGGCCTCGCCGATGTTCGGGCTCTGGTGCTCGGCCAACGAGGCGCCGTTGCGGTCCACTCGACCTGCCTTTCGTTCGACTGTCCTCGTGGTAGTCGCGGATCCGAGCACAGGAGCCTCGCTAGGGGCAAGCGCCCCACTTCACGAGCGGGAGCGTCTGCGCCTGCTTGGCCACCGTCAGCGGCCGCGTGCGATCGGCCGGCTGCACCGACGTGTCCTTGGCGCAGGCCTCGGGCACGGTCTCGAAGCCGCCCACGGTCGCGTCCATGGCGTACTTGTAGCCGTACGAGCCCGAGGGGATGGGCAGCGTGGAGGTCCACACGTTGTTGCTCCCCAGCGAGAGCAGGTTGCAGTCGGCGCAGAAGCCGTTGAACGTCGAGCGGATCTGCATCTTGGCCGAGGGCGACACGCTCACGCCGGTCATGTCCACCTGGAAGGTCACGTTGTACGTGCACGAGCCGTCGTCCGTCGTCGCGGCCGCGTTGTAGTTCGCCGCGTTGGGGTCGGTGCAGCCCGGCTGCGAGCCCGTGGCGGCGTCTGCGCTCCAGACGATGTCGTCCACGCTGAACACGATGGGCCCCGTGCCCTGCGCGCCCGCGGCCCAGCCGAAGCCGCTGATGACGGTGGCGTACGTCACCTTCGCGAGGTTGATCGTGTACTGCGTGGGCGTGGTGTTGAGGAGGATGGTGTTCGTCTGCACCTTGAAGCCGTCGTTCGGCTGCAGGCCCGCGAAGAACTGGAGCTGCTCGCCGCCGCTCTTGCCCCACGCCCAGAAGGAGATGCTCTTCGCGCCCTGCGGCATGGTGCGGCCGGGAGTGGCGTCGGTGCCCCAGTTGTTGGCCGGGTACTGCCAGTAGACGCCCGCGAAGCTCGTGGCTGGCGTGATCGGCGTCCAGGTGAAGAGGTGGCACACGCCGCGGTGGCTGCCCGCGCGCTGCGTGCAGCCGGGCGAATCGCTGATCGCGCCCGGCGTGGCGCCGTCGCCGAAGTAGCCGCTGGCGGCGAAGTAGTCGTCGATGGCGAGCGGCAGCGTGGCCGTGGTGGTGCCGCTGCCGGCGCCGTCACCGCACGAGACGAGCGCGGCGATCGCGAGCGTGCCCAAGGTGTGTGCTGCGCGCTTCATCGAGGCTCCATCACTGGTGGAAGTACACGTTGTCGACGTAGATCGTGGCGCCGTTCGTGCTGGTGAACAAGAGCTGCGAGACGTGCGCCGGCGACGCGGTCAGGCCGTGATCGTGGAAGCTCGAGAGCGGGATGTCGAGGCTCAGCCACTTGTTCTTCGACGCGGCGGCGCTGGTGTCGGTGTCGACCTCGCCCTCGCTGTCATCGCCGCCCTGGTACGCGTTGTCGGGTCCGAAGTCCACGAGCTTGATGCCCACCACGGACGCGTCGCTCGTCCACACGTCCACGTGGAAGAAGCCCATCGTGGTCGCGTCGATCGAGTTGGCGCCGGTGAACTCCACGCCCACGTAGGCGAGGTTCGAGTACTTCTTCACCGCGTCGGCGCCGATGGTCACCTCGTCGAGCGTGGCGCTGCTCCAGTCGGCGCGCCACTTGTTCCCGTCGACTGCGTGGTTCGTGTAGACGGAGGTCAAGAGCGAGACGACCGTGTTCGCGGCGGCCGTGGGCGCGTCGGGCGCGGCGGCCGGCGGCGTCTGCGTGTTGGCCGCGGTGACGTTGACGGTGATCTTGCCGCCCGCGTCCAGGCTGCCGAGCTTCGCCGTGATGTCGGCCGAGCCCACGCCGACCGCGCTGATGGTGGCGGTGCCGCTGTCGACGGTGCACACGTCCGTGTTCGACGAAGCGTACGTGAACCAGGCCGTCTTCGCGGGCAGGGCCAGGACCCAGCCCGCGCCGGCGGAGGGCCCGCCATAGATGACGGCTGGACCATCGACGCCGAAGGAGTCGCCGACCTTCTTGTCGAGCGTCTCGCCCGCGATCACAGGCGTGATGGTGCCGAACTCGCTGTCGCTCAGCGACTCGTACTGGATCTGATCGAACCACACGATGACGTTCGAGTTGGCGCCGGTGGCGACGTGGAAGAGGCCGTGCTGGCCGGTGTACTGCGCGGGCGCCGGGATCGGGATCACGAACCGCTGCCAGGTGTCCGTGAGGGCGAGGCCGTGACGCTCGGCCGCGCGGGGCGTGGTCGCGGTGTTGTCGTTGCCGAGGCCGACGGTGTCGAAGGTCACGCTGTTGTTGGCCTTGGCCCAGAAGGTGACCGCGTTGTAGCCGGTCAGATCGGGCGCGCTCGCGGAGAGCAGCGCGCCGCCGGTGTAGCCGCTCGAGGGGACGATGACCTTGAGCGAGGACGTGCTCGCGTGGCCGGTGCTGGCGTCGATGGAGATCGCGTTCGTCGAGCCCCCGAAGTCGGCGAACGACACGCCGGCCGCGTAGTCCTCATCGAAGACCACGAAGGGCGGTGCGGGCGGCGTCACCGCGGTCTTGTGGAAGTAGACGTTGTCCACATAGAGCGTGTCGCCGCCGGGCGTCGAGGTGATGACGAGCTGGGCGAGGTGTGCGCGCGCGGTGAGACCGGCGCTGGCGAAGGACGCGAGCGGGAGGTCGTAGCTGACCCACGCGCCCTGCACCAACGAGGGCGTCGCGCCGCCGTCGAGGATGAGCTCGCCCGCGGTGTCGTCGCCGCCGCCGTCGTAGACGCCGTTGGCGCCGAAGTCGACGAGCTTGATGGCGAGCTTGGTGGCGCTGGGCGTCCACACGTCGAGGTGGAAGGCGTCCATGTCCGTCGCGTCGATCACAGCGGAGGTGAACTCGATGCCGGCGTAGCTGAGCGCGGTGTACTTCTTGACCGTGTCGGCGCCCACGGCCGCGTCGGTCACGTCGGCCTGATCCCAGGCCGCGCTCCAGGTGTCGACGGTGACGTTCGTGTACGCGCCCGAGAGCAGCGAGATGACGTCCGCCGCGTCAGCGACGGGCCGGGCGGGCGCGCTGCTGGGCCCGCTCGCTGCGCTGACGTGGAGCGTGGTCACTCCGGCGGCCGCGCTTGCGCCGAGCGCCGCGGTGAGATCCGCGCTGCCCACCGCGTGAGCGGTCGCGAGGCCGTTCAGGTCGACGGTGGCCACCGTGCTGCTGCTCGAGCTGTAGGTCAGGTAGCGCGCGCTGATCGACTCGGTGGTGGG
>JAFEBC010000715.1 GCA_018266095.1 Deltaproteobacteria bacterium | reverse complement strand
CGCTATCTCTCCTCCGGCGGCGGCGGCACGAACATGTTCTGCGCGAACTCCTCGCGCGGCAAGAACGGCGCCATGTCCTCGAGCGGCGCCGACACCATGCGCCCGTCCGGCAGCTTGCGCGACGACGTCTTCGGCGAGAACGCCTGCTCGGGATCCAGCATCACCTCGACGAACTGCGCGCCCGGTTGCTGAAGCGCCGCGCGGATGTGCTCGCGCATTCCCTGCACGCTCTCGATGCGCCGGAACGGATAGCCGTACGCCGCCGCCAGCTTGCCGAAATCGGGAAAGCCGATGCCCGAGGCCGCGTCGTAGCCGACTGGGTTGTCGGGGAAGTAGTTCCGCTGCGTCTGGCGGATCGAGTGGTAGCCCTCGTTGTTGAGCACGAAGAGCTTCACCGGCAGCCGCTGCGTGAGGATCGTCTGCAGCTCCTGCAGGTTCATCTGGATCGAGCCGTCGCCCGCGAGGCAGACCACCTCGCCGCGGCCCACGGCCACTGACGCACCGATGGCGGCCGGCAAGTCGTAGCCCATCGGCGCCGAGCCCGAGTTCGAGAAGAGCCGCTGCCCGCGCTTCAAGCGCCCGGCCTGGAACGACACCACGCACGCGGTGCCGTCGCCGGTGACCACCTTCGCGCCCTCGGGCAGCTCGGAAAACAGCGCGTCGATGAACGCATACGGGTTCACCTTCGGCCCGCTCTGGCGCTGCTCGTCGCTCACCACCGGATACTTCGCGCGGCGCTCCTTGCACCACGCCGCCCACTTCGCGTGACGCGGGCTGCGCTCCTTGGGCACGAGCGCCAACATCGTGCGCATGAAGTCGCGCAGGTCCGCGTGGATCGGCAAGTCGATGGCCAGCGTCGGCTTCTTGAGCTCGGCGTCGTCGATGTCCACCATCACCTTCGTGGCCGCGCGCGCGAAGTTCTTGAAGCCGTAGCTGATCTGGCGAATGTTCAGGCGGCACCCGAGCACGAGCAAGAGGTCCGCGTTCTGCACCGCGAAGTTGCCCGCGCGATCGCCGATGGTGCCCGGCCGCCCCGCGTGCAGCGGGTGGTCCTCCCAGATGAGATCGTGCGCGTTGAACGCCGTCGCCACCGGCGCGCCCAGCCGCTCGGCCAGCTCGAGGAAATCCTCCGCGAGCCCCGCGAGCCGCACGCCCGAGCCCGGATGCAGCACCGGCCGCTCGGCTTTCTCGAAGCGCGCGATGAGGTCGCGGCAGATCGGCTCCAGGTCCGTCGCGAGGCCCTGCACCGCGTCTTCCTTCGGATCGTAGCCGGGCAGGGTGTCCGGATCGATGAGCGCGCCCTGCACGTTCATCGGCACGTCGATCCACGTCGGCCCCGGCCGCCCGCTCTGCGCCACGTGCAGCGCGCGCTCGACGTGGTAGCGGATGCTCTGCGGGTCCGTGACCATCACGGCGTACTTCGTGATCGGCGCCACGAGGCGCGCGATGTCGATCTCCTGGTCGCCCAACTGCCGCAGCGGCAGCGGCGTCGAGCGCACCACCGTCTCGAACTTCACCTGGCCGGAGATGACGATCATGGCCTGCGAGTCCACGTGCGCGCCCCACACGCCCGTGATCGCGTTCGTTCCGCCCGGCCCCGTGGTCACGTTGACCGCGGCCATGCGCCCGCTCATGCGGTAGTACGCCTCGGCCGCGATCGCGCAGGCCTGCTCGTGGTGACAGGGCACGAACGTCATGCCCTTGGCGCGCCCGAACGCGTCGTTCAGGTGCATCGCGCCGCCGCCCGTGACCAGGAACGTGTGCTGGATGCCGTGCTGGACCAGGAGCTGCACGAGGTAGTCGGCGAGACGAAGCTTGGTGCCCATGAGGCGAAGATACGCCAAGACAGAGCGCGCGCGGTCACTTGCGGACGAGCTCGAGCACCTCCAAGGCGTAGCCGTGGTGTTCGTATCGGTGCACCTGGACCGGTGCGTACCAGCGCTCCAGCAGGCGCTCGCGCCAGCCGATGTCTGGGAAGTTGGGGAAGCGCACGAAGAGGAGGCGCTCGGGGCGCTCGCCTTCCACGCAGACGCGATAGGGGTCCAGCGTCTGCCAGCGCGGCTGGGTCGGATCGAGCGTGCGCTGGTGTGTCACTGCGTCCAGATTGCCGATGACGGGCGTGTCGGCGACTTCATGCGCCGCGAGCCTGCGGACGCCGCTGGGACGCAGGTCGGCATACGCGAGGTCCTGCAAGCGCGAGAGCTCGGTGTGTTGCAGGTTGTACGCGAGCCCCGCCACGCCGTAGCCGAAGTGCTCGGTCCCCGGGATGCTGTCGACTGCGTACAGCTCATGTTCACCGAACGCGAACGTCCCCCAGAGGGCACGCGTCACCGGATCGAACGATCGGACACTTGCGCACAGGAGGAGTGCTCCCAGCGCAAGCCACGCCACCCGCTGCGTGCGCGATGACAGCGTCTTCAACGAGAGGGCGGCGCTGAGCAGCAACGCCGGGGCGAAGGTCACGAAGTAGCGCGCGAGCGGCTGCGTGCGGTATCTCGTCGAGCACAGCACCACGGTGAGCACCACCAGGTCGACGAACACCTCTATTGGGCTGACCGACGTTGGCTCCCCGCGCAGACGGCGCGCGAGCAGGCGCACCCAGCGCGCGCCGGCGATCACGGTGAACACCCACGCGAAGTTGAACACGAACAGCATGAGGAGCTGCGCGAGGTGCGTCTCGTCGAGGGGGTTGAGCGAGACCAACTCCGCGAAGAGCTGTGCCTGCGATTTTCGCGCGAGGAAGCCTTCGAAGCCCATGCGCTGGTGGAAGAACACGAGCCAGATCACCAGCAGCACCGGGCCTGTCAGGAGCGGCAGACGCGCGCGCACCTGCGCCCAGGTGAGCCGCGGCTTGGGCGTCATCGAGAGCGCCTCCGCGGCGAGCGTGCCCGCGGCGAGGCCGGCCGTGAGCAGCGCGCCCGTCTCCTTGCAGAAGGTCGCCAGGACGCCGAACAGCGCGGCCTTCGGAAGCTCACCGCTGGCGAGCGCGTCGAGCATGCAGAGAAAGAACGCCAGCACGCCGAAATCGGGGTTCACGTCGACCGTCCCCGACACGACAGTCGGCCACACTCCCAAGCAGAGCGTCAGCAGCCATGCGATGGAGGGGGCGATTCCGGGCAGCCGAGAGGCCAGCCGGTGGAAGGCTCGCAGGCCGAGCACTCCCAACCCGATGCTCACGAGAAGGAAGGGCAAGTACGCGTTGGGCCACAGCCTCCCTGGAGCCGATACGAGCGGACCCCACACCAGCAGCGGGTGAGTCCAACACACGTAGTCGTGCGGATCGAACGCTGCCTGCGCCTGCCGCACGAGGCAGTTGGCATAGAGGCGGGCGTCCCACATCGGCACGTAGTCCCACTGCGAGAGCGTGAGCGCGATGTACGGGAGTGTCGCGAGCCACCACCTCTGAGGCCGTTCGAGGGCGGTCATCGCGTGGGGCCCACCAGGCGCGCGTACTCGACCGCGCTGAGCGCGTAGCCGTGGTGCTCCGCGCGATACTCCGAGACGGGCCTGTACCAATGCCGCAGCCACTCCTCGCGAAAGCCGCTCTCGAAGTTGGGGAAGCGCACCCAGAGCAGCACGGGCGGACGGTCGCCGGCCGCGATCTCCTTCAGCTCCAGCGGCCTGCGCATGGGCGCAAGCGGATCCAGGGTGCGCTGGAACGTCGCCGGGTCGATCCGGCCCACCAACGGCTCGCCGCCGACCTCGCTCGCCGCGAGCCGCCTCGTGGACGAAGGACGGATCTGCGCGTACAGCAGGTCCTGCAGCAGGGCGAGCTCCGTGTACTCGAAGTTGTAGGCGAGGTGCGCGATGCCGCGGTCGCCCCAGCTCCCGTCGAGAGAGGTCATGTCGAGCAAGGAGTGCTCGCCGAAGCGCCAGGTTCCCCAGAGGTGGCGCGACAGTGGGTCAATGGTGCGAAACT
>JAFEBC010000714.1 GCA_018266095.1 Deltaproteobacteria bacterium | reverse complement strand
GGAAGCCGCTGACCCTGCACCGCTGGCCGACTCCGCGCCCGCGCCGAAGGTCACGGTGCTCAAGGCCGCGCGCGTGTGGGACGGCAAGTCGGACACGGCGCTCTCGCCGGGCGCGGTGCTCATCCAGGACGACAAGATCCTCGCGGTGGGCAAGGCGCTCGCGGCGCCGGGCGGCGCGGAGGTCATCGAGCTCGGCGACGTCACGCTGATGCCGGGCTTCATCGACGCGCACGATCACCTGCTCGATGAGGCCACGGGCGATTGGTACAAGGACACCGCGTCGTCGCTGCTCACGATCCCCACCGAGCAGCTCTTCCACGGCGTCGAGCACGCGCGCGTGACGCTCGAGGCCGGCGTGACCACGGTGCGCAACCTCGGCGCGTACGACTACAACGATCGCGCGCTGCGCGACGGCATCGCCCGCGGCTGGGTGGTGGGCCCGCGCATGCTGGTCTCGCTCTACCAATTGGGCGCGCGCGGCGGGCACGCGGATGACGACCCGACTCCTCCCGGTGAGTTCAAGCCGCGCACGGTGGAGACGGGCATCTGCAGCGGCGCCGATCAGTGCCGCGACGCCGTGCGCTGGCAGGTGAAGTACGGCGCGGACGTGATCAAGGTGATGGCCTCGGGCGGCGTGCTGTCGCTCGCGGACTCGGTGGACGCGCCGCAGATGACGCTCGAGGAGCTGAAGGCCATCTGCGACGAAGCGCACCGGCTCGGCAAGAAGGTGGCAGCGCACTCGCACGGCGACACGGCCTCGAAGGTGGCCATCGAAGCGGGCGTGGACTCCATCGAGCACGGCTCGTTCTTGAAGCCGGACACGCTGATGATGATGAAGGCGCACAAGCCCGAGACGGTGCTGGTGCCCACGTCGATCACGAGCGAGATGGACCTGCAGAACTTCCCTCCGTACATCAAGGAGAAGTCGCGGCGCGCGCGCGAGGCGCACGACACGATGCTCAAGGAGGCGGTGAAGCGCGGCGTGAAGATCGCGTTCGGCACCGACTCCGCGGTGACGCCGCACGGGCGCAACGCAGGCGAGTTCAAGTACTCGGTGGCGGCGGGCATGACGCCGGTGCAGGCGCTGCGGACGTCGTCGATCACGAGCGCGCAGTTGCTCGGCGTGGACGATCGCGTGGGCACGCTGGAGAAGGGGAAGCTCGCCGACATCATCGCGGCGCCGGGAGATGCGCTCGCGGATGTGCGCACGACCGAGCACGTGAACTTCGTGATGAAGGAGGGCAAGATTTACAAGCGGCCCGAGACACCGAAGCCCGCGCCCAAGTCCTACGCGCTCAAGGCCGCGCGCTTGTGCACGGCCAAGGGCGACGAGGTCATCAAGAACGCGGTCGTGCTGGTCGAGGGGAACCAGATCAAGGCCGTCGGCAGTGGGCTTGCGATCCCGGACGGCGCCGAGGTGATCGACCTGGGCGACTCGACGCTCCTGCCGGGCTTCATCGACGCGCACACGCACCTCACCATCAGCGCCGGCAACACCTGGGCGCAGCGGCTCGTCGAGCAGGTGATGTCGTTCGACGGCGATTCCGCGCTCAAGGCCGCGCAGAACGCGAAGCTCACGCTGCAGGCCGGATTCACCAGCGTGCGCGATGTGGGCAGCGGCTCGTTCATCGACATCGGCCTGCGCAACGCCATCAACGACGGGCTCACCGAGGGGCCGCGCGTGCTGGCCGCGTCGCACGCCATCGGCACCACGGGCGGGCACGCGGACGATCCGTTCCCGTATCCCAAGCTGCAAGAGCAGCGCTCGCCCCAGACCGGCATCTGCAACGGCGCCGATCAGTGCCGCGCGGCCGTGCGCTGGCAGATGAAGGAGGGCGCGGACGTGATCAAGTTCATGGCTTCGGGCGGCGTGCTGTCGCTGCTCGATCCTGTCGACGTGCCCCAGTTCACCGCGGACGAGATGGCGGCCATCGTGCAGGAGGCGCACACGTGGCACCGCAAGGTGGCGGCGCACGCGCACGGCGACGAGGCTGCGCGCATGGCGGTCGCGGCGGGCACGGACTCGATCGAGCACGGCGCCTTCTTGAAGCCGGCGACGCTGGCGGAGATGAAGGTGCGCGGGACGTTCCTCGTGCCGACGCTGATGGCCTTCGAGACCGTGGGCAGGATGGCGCGCGAGGGCAAGATGCCGCCGCCGGTGTCCGCGAAGGCGACGGCCGCGTTCAACTCGGGCTTCAGCATGTTCGAGACCGCGGTGAGGCTGGGCGTGAAGATCGCGCTCGGCACGGACGCGGGCGTGCAGCCGCACGGCGGGAATGCGCACGAGATGGTGTTGATGGCGCAGCACGGGCTCACGCCTGCGGGCGCGCTGCGCGCGGGGACGATCGACGCGGCGGAGCTCTTGGGCACGAAGGACAAGGTCGGCTCCGTCGAGGTGGGCAAGCTCGCGGACCTCGTGGCGGTGCCGGGCGATGTGCTCGCGGACGTGAGCGCGACGGAGCGCGTGTCGTTCGTGATGAAGGACGGGAAGATCGTCCGCCGCGCGCCATAGTGATTGACGGCAGCGCACGGGCAGCGAATCATGGCCGCCCATGCGCTCCCTCTCCGTCGCGTTCCTCTGCTTCGCGCTCGCCCTCACGGGCTGCAAGAAGTCGCGCCCGCCGCACACCATCGGGCTCGCGCTCGACGTGGGCGGCCGCGGCGATCAGTCGTTCAACGACGGCGCCCTGCGCGGCCTGGAGGCGATGAGCGCGGGCCTCAAGTACACGGCGCGCGGGTACGAGCCCTTGCCGGACGCGGACTACAACGCGCTCCTGCCCGCCGATCTGCGGGTGAAGGGCCTGCCGCACCTGGGCATCCCGGAGCCGCTCGTGCTCTCGGGCAAGGCGCAGGAGGACTACGAGCCGAATCTGCAGTTGCTGGTCGATCAAGGCGTCGAGCTCGTCGTGGCCGTGGGCTTCATGATGGAGCCGGCCGTGCGCGCGGTGGCGTCGCGCGATCTGTCGCTCGTGCAGCAGAAGGTGAAGCCCGCGCCGACGATGTTCCTCCTGCTCGCCTCGCCGGTGCTGGGCAACGACAAGAAGCCGACCACGCTCTCCAATGTGCGGGCGGTGGTGTTCCGCGAGCACGAGGGCAGCTTCCTCGCGGGCGCGCTGGCGGGGCTGCTCACGCAGACGGGCAAGTTGGGATTCGTGGGCGGCATGCAGTTGCCCCTGATCAAGAAGTTCGAGGCGGGCTTTCGCGCCGGCATCCGCACGGTGAACCCGGCCATCGCCAAGGACGTGCTGGTCGCGTACACGGGCACGTTCGACGACGAGAAGAAGGGCATCGAGGTGGGCAGCGACCTGTACGGGCGCGGCTGCGACATCGTCTTCCACGCGGCGGGCCTCGACGGGCTGGGCGTGATCAAGGCGGCCGAGAAGGCGGGCAAGCTGGTCATCGGCGTGGACAGCGATCAGGCGCACGTGGCGCCGAAGAACGTGCTGACCTCGATGATCAAGCGCGTGGATCTGGCGGTCTACGGCGCGGTGCGCGACGTCACCACGGGCAAGTTCACCACGGGCGATGTGGTGCTGGGCCTGGCGCAGGACGCGGTGGGCCTCGCGCCGGTGGGAGAGCAATTGGTGGTCGCGATTCCGCCCGAGAAGCGCGCGGCGGCGCTGGCCAAGGTGGCGGCGCTCAAGCTCGCCATCGTCAACGGCAAGATCGTGGTGCCCTCGAACCTCGAGGAGCTGGAGAAGTTCGTGCCGCCGGCGGAGGCCCCCTGAGCACGCCGGCCCTCGAGCTGCGCGCGATCGTCAAGCGCTTCGGCTCGTTCACGGCCGTCGATCAGGTGTCGTTGTCGGTGGCGCCCGGCGAGGTGCTGGCGCTCGTCGG
>JAFEBC010000713.1 GCA_018266095.1 Deltaproteobacteria bacterium | reverse complement strand
GGCGGCGCGCACGACTCGCACGGGAAGGGCGGCAGCGGCGGCGCGCATGGGAAGGGCGGCTCGCACGACGCGCACGGCAAGGGCGGCAGCGGCGGCGCGCATGGCAAAGGTGGCGCGCACGATGCCCACGGCAAGGGCGGCAGCGGCGGCTCGCACGGCAAGGGCGGGAGCGGCGGCACGCATGGCAAGGGCGGCGCGCACGGCAAGGGCGCCGATCACGGCAAGGGCGGGCGGCAGGCGGGCACGCCGGGACGCGACCACCACGAGGTCCGCGCGGTTGCTCGCACGGCCGACGGGCAGGAGATCACCACGGGCTCCACGCGGCTGCGCACCTCCACGACGGACCCCGCGGCCGGCGCGCTCACGGCGCACTTCGAGCACGCGACGTATCACCCGGGCGACAACGCGGTGCTCTCGGTCGATGCGCCCGGACACGACCACGCGACCATCCGCTTCGTCATCGAGAAGCAGGGCTCGGGCGACGCGTGGACCACGCTGCACCGGCAGACGGCGCGCGTGGTGAGCGGGCACGCGACGACGCACTGGCACGTGAGCATCCCGGGGCAGACGGAGGACACGCAGATCCGCTTCCAGGCGATCGCGCCGTTCAGCTCGTCGACCTCCGATCCGGCCACGGTGGCGCACGTGGGCGGCGGGCTGACGGAGCCGGTGTGGTCGCACGCCACCGAGGATCATCCGGCGTCGTTCAACGCGGGCGAGCACGCGCAGATGCAGGTGACCGCGGAGGGCCTCGACGGGCACCGCGTGGAGTTCCACGTGGAGGGCCTGCGCGGGAGCACCTGGTCGGCCTACGCCACCGCGCGCGCGACGGTGCGCTCGGGTGTGGCCCAGGCGACGATCACGGTTCACCCGCCGGGGCACAGCAGCTCGCCTGTCACGCAGCTTCGCTTCAGGGCGAACCTCGCGGGCGCGCACGCGGACAGCGGCCAGCAGTCGCCCACGGCCACCATCGGCGGTGGCACGCAGTCGGTGAGCGCGCCCGCGTGGAACCACCCGACGTACGCGGCCGGCGATCGGGCGACGCTGTCGTTCACCGCGACCGGCCTCGACGGCCAGCACGTGCGCCTCGTGGTCGAGAGCCAGCACGGCTCGACCTGGCAACGCGCAGGTGAAACCCAGGCCACCGTCACCAACGGCGCCGGCTCGGCCACGTTCCGCATGCCCGCCGCCCCGCACGGCTCCAGCAGCGCGGCGCCCGTGCACTACCGCTTCCGCGCGCTCGGCCACTTCACCGAGGTCACCTCGCCGGAGGTGACGGTCGGCGCAGCGGGCGGGAGCGCCGGCCTCTCGAGCCCCGAGTGGTCGCACGCAGGAGCTGGCGCCGAGCCGCTCTTCCGCCACGGACAGAACGCCACCATGCGCGTTCAGGCTGCAGGCCAGGACGGGCGCCGTGTGCGCTTCCGCGTCGAGCGCTTGGAGGACGGCCACTGGCGCAGCTTCTCCACCGTCTTCGGAACCGTCTCCGGCGGCGTCGCCACGGCCTCGGTCCACATCCTGCATCCGGGTGGACGTCGTCCGGTCCACTTCCGCTTCAACACCGACTTCGCGCCCGCCAGCAGCCGCTGACCACGAGGAGCCCCGCCATGCCCGTTCCCTTCATTTCGGACTTCAATTTCTCCTCTGGCCGCATCTCGCGCCGGCACGTCGGACAGCTCCCCGCGGGCTCGCACACGGTCAACCTCGCCTGGACCGTGAGCGGCGCGCCCACCGAGCTCTCGTTGGAGGTGAACGGCGCGCGACAGACGCTCGCGAGCACCGCGCGCAGCACGTCCCTGAACATCAGCGCCGACACGACCTTGGTGCTACACGCCTCGAACGCCTCTGGCCAGGCCGACCCGTATCCCATCACCGTCGGCGTCAATCAGCCCTCCACGGTCACATCGGACACTGCGGAGACTCCGGGATCGGGCGGCGGCGAGGCCCACGTGACGGCGGAGGGCGGCCTCGCCCAACTCTTCACCGGCAACCTCACGCTGCGCATCCCCCGCGAGGAGCGCGACGACCCGAGCTACCCGGTCGGTCCGGCTGGGGCGTACGGCACGGTCAAGGCGCACATGGAGTTGACCATCTCGGCGGTGAGCCATCCGCCCGACGAACACGAGGAGGAGGGCGCGTCCGCCGACGGGGGCCTGACCATCGACCAGTCGTCCTTGGAGGGCGAATACATGGGGCACCTGCGTGGCTCGCTCCCGTTCGCCGCCGGAATGCTGCACTTTGGGACGGGGCTCGGCGTGTACGCCAGCGGCGGCTACCCGGGCGTGATCGAGGCCGGCATCCGCGGGAACGTCTCCGTCGGAACAGAGGACTTCGGCGAGCTCGAAGGAGAGCTAGAGTTCGTCCTGCTCAACATCGGCTACACCGAGCTCGAGCACTTTCCCCACACGTGGGCCGAGGCGCGCGAGTTCCGCGTCGATGCGCCGCACTTCGCGGGCAGCCTCACGCGGAATTGCCCGGAGTACAACTGGGGGCAATGGCTCCCGGCGAGCGCTCCCGAGTGGGCCCGTAACCTCCACTCGGCTGTCTCGGCATCGATTCATCTCGAGTTCGAGCCGAACTGGACCGCGCTGGCCGACACGCTCTGGCCGCAGGTGCGTGCGCGCATCGCCCAAGCTGCCGAGAGCGCCGCCGAGAGCACTGGCGAGGCGGCCCTCGACCTCTGCGCGGCCATCGGCTTCGACGGCCTCATCATGGCCGCCTTCCCGCTGGGTGGCTTCATCACCATGGTCTGCGCGCTCGCCATGCTCGCCGAGGGCGACGAGGTGACGGAAGAGTGCAGCCCCGCGACGCTCCGGCGTCGCACCGATTCGGTCGTGTCCGGCATGTTCAAGAAGATCAGCAACAGCGGCGCCGTCGATCAACACCACGACCCGTTCGGTCACGCGGGCTGGTGGGCGGCGGACTCGCTCTTCGAGAGCATGATCGGGGCGCTGATGCGCCACGACTCGTCGCTCTCGCGCGAGCAGGCCATCCACCGCATCTCCACCGACGTGCTCGCCAACCGCAGCCGCTACCTGCACGGCACGGCGACGATGCCGGTGCAGAACGAGTTCCACGACGACGGGCGCCACGGCCTCTATGGACCCGCTCGCCCCTTGGCCAAGTTCCTCACCTTCCGCTTCTACTGCGAGCGGCACGCGCAGGACGGCGCACTGACGCGCCCGATGCTCTCCTCGTACCGCAACCTCTGGGAGGCGCTCTTCGGGACGAGCGTGCTGAGCCCCAGCACTCCGCAGCAGGCCATCGATCTCTGGATCCGCTACAAGGGGGACGACAACTGGGGCATCTTCGACGAGAGCTACACGCCCTCGCACGGCGAGGGCACCCGTCCCGGGCAGCACACGTCCTCGGGCTAGACGGGGAGGGGGAGCGTCGCTGCTCGGACGCGCAACAGTGGCCCCCGATCGTTGCCCCGCGACCCCGACCCCGCTACCCTCCGCGCACCATGCGCCTCCCCGTCGCCTCGCCGCCGCTCTCAGAGCCCCTCCCCGACGTCGAGGCCGACGACCACTTCCACGACCACTGCGGCGTGTTCGGCGTCTACGGCCACGCCGAGGCCTCGAACCTCGCGTACCTCGGCATCCACGCGCTGCAGCACCGCGGGCAGGAGTCGGCGGGCATCGCGGCGCTGGAGCAGGGCAACATCAACGTGCACAAGGGCATGGGCCTGGTCGCGGATGTGTTCGCGGCCAAGGACACGCTGGGCAAGCTGCCGGGTGACGCGGCCATCGGGCACACGCGCTACTCGACGGCGGGCCAGTCGGTGATCGAGAACGCGCAGCCGATGTACGCGCGCACGGCCGCGGGGCCGATCTCGGTGGCGCACAACGGGAACCTCGTGAACACCGAGGAGCTGCGCAACGAGCTCTCGCACTCGGGCGCGCTCTTCCAGGGCTCATCGGACACGGAGGTGCTGCTGCACCTGGTGGCGCGCGAGAAGGGCACGCCCATCGAGCGTATCCAGAAGGCGCTGGGGCGCGTGCGCGGCGCGTATTCGCTGCTGTTCCTCACCGAGGATTCGATCGTGGCCGTGCGCGATCCGCTCGGGTTCCGGCCGCTCGTGCTCGGGCGGCTGCGCGGCGCGTGGGTGTTCGCCAGCGAGACCTGCGCGCTCGATCTGATCGAGGCCGAGTACATCCGCGAATTGGAGCCGGGCGAGTGCGTGGTGGTCGACAAGGACGGTTTGCGCACGCTGCAGAAGCTGCCGCCGCAGCGCGCGGGGCGTTGCGTGTTCGAGCTCATCTATTTTGCGCGGCCCGATTCGACGGTGTTCAGCCGCTCGGTCTACGAGTCGCGCAAGGCGCTCGGGCGCACGCTGGCCAAGGAGCAGCCGGCGCAGGCGGATCTCGTGATTCCGGTGCCTGATTCGGGAGTGCCCGCGGCGCTCGGCTACGCAGAGCAGTCGGGCCTGCCGTACGAGCTGGGACTCATCCGCAGCCACTATGTGGGCCGCACGTTCATCGAGCCGTCGCAGTCGATCCGGCACTTCGGCGTGAAGCTGAAGTTGAACCCGGTGCCCGCGGTGGTGCGCGGCAAGCGCGTGGTGGTGGTCGACGACTCGATCGTGCGCGGGACCACGTCGCGCAAGATCGTGAAGATGGTGCGCGACGCAGGCGCCAAGGAGGTGCACCTGCGCATCTCCGCGCCGCCCACGCGATGGCCCTGCTACTACGGCATCGACACGCCGGTGCGCAGCGAGCTCATCGCGGCCTCGCACACGCTCGAGGAGATCGCCAAGTACGTGACCGCGGACTCGCTCGGCTACTTGTCCAGCGAGGGAATGCACGCCTCGGTCCAAGCCGACAAGCGCGGCTTCTGCGACGCGTGCTTCAGCGGTGAGTACCTGGTGCAGCTCACCGCACCTGAGGCGGGCGTCGCGCGCACGCACTGACTCTGTTCGAGTTCGGACAGAGGCCACGATCTCGCGCTGGGGCCCGCAAGCGGGTAGCATCGTCTGCGCATGGCCGTGACCAACGTCATCGAGCTGCTCGTGAAGATCGGCGTCCTCGACGACCGGCAACACGACGCAGTCATGAGCCGCGCCAAGAGTGGCGCCGGCGGCGACATGGTGCGCGAGATCGCGGAGCTCGGCTTCGCCACCGAGTCGACCATCGCGCGCGTGCTCTCGGTGGAGCTGGGCCTGCCGCGCGTGGACATCGGCATCACGCCGCCCGAGCACGAGGCGCTGGGGCTGCTCGATCTGAAGACGTGCACCGAGCGGTTCGTCTTGCCGGTGGCGCTGCGCGAGAACGGCGAGCTCTTGTGGCTCGCGATGGGCGACCCGACCGACACCGACGCGATGGCGCTGGTGCGGCGCAAGACCAACAAGCGCGTGCGGCCGGTGGTGGCGGGCCCGAGCGAGATCGTGCGCGAGGCGCGGCGGCTCTACGTGATGCCGATGACGCCCGGGAGCGATCCGCGCTCGACCGGCGCGCTGCCTGGCGCGACGCAGCCGTCTGGCGGCATCGAGCTCATCGCGCCGCCCGACGACGAGAAGATGGAGATCGTGCAGATCGGCGACGACTCTGCCGCGCCCATCGAGCGCATCGCGGCGCAGCTCGGCGTGCAGGTGCCGGAGCAGATCCGGCGGCGCATGCCGGGCGAAGAGGGCGTCGAGATCGATCTCGGCGGCGGCAGCGACACGCTCGTCGATCAGCGGCCGCTGCAGATCCCCAACCGGCCCGCGCCGTCGATCCCGCCGCCGCAGGTGCAGCAAGTGGCCAAGGCGCCGCCGCGTCCGGGCGCGCGCATCGCGCCTCCCACCGGGCCGATGAAGGTCCCGCCGCCGACCGGACCGATGCGGACCGCGCCGCCGCAGGCTCCGATGCGCACCGCGCCGCGCGCTGGGACGCCGCCGCCTCCGCCGCCGATGTCGCTCGAGCCGGACGTGGAGAAGGCCGCGGCGAGCATCGATCACGTCGTCGATTCGCAGCCCGATGATCCGCTGGCGCCGCCGCCGGTGCGCCCGTGGCCGTACAGGGACGATCTCGGCGACGCGGATGTGGCGAGCATCGAGAACCTGCGCACGTCGATGGAGAAGGGCGCGCTGGTGCTGCGCGCGCTGGCCGAGCTGTGCGTGGAGAAGAGCGTGTTCACGCGCGAAGAGATGCGCAAGAAGAACCGCTGATCGCGCCTTCGGATTCGCAACCCAGGGCGGGTGGACCTCGCCTCGCCGCGGACTGATTCTGCGCGCGCGTCGTGCTACATTTCCGCTCGTGAGCCAGCTCTCGCTGCCGTTCCTGACCACGAGAGAAGCGCCGCAGGCGCACTCGGACACGCGCGCCGCGCCGCCGAGCGGGCCGCGCTTGGAGCGGTCGGTTTCGCTGGAAGAGCCTCGCCCCCATCTCGCGATGGCCGCGCGCCTCGCCGAGGGCCTGCAGCGCATGGTGCGCGAGCCGGTCGAGGTGGAGCTCACCGACAACGCCTGGACGATGGTGTCGTACCGCCGCGTCGAGGGCCGGCTGCGCTTTCGCTTGCACCACATGTTCGGCGCCGCGGGCGACGACGTGATCACCGCGCTCGCGGGCTTCACCGGACACAAGCGCAAGCAGCACGGGCGCACCATCGATCTGTTCGTGAAGCAGAACCGCGCGCTCATCCGCAGCTCGCCCGAGCGCGACGACGTGCCGCTCACCACGCGCGGCCGCGTGCACGATCTGCGCGAGATCTACGACGACCTGAACCGCCGGCACTTCGACGGCCGCATCGACGCGCGCATCGGCTGGGGACGCAAGCCGCCGGGCCGCCGCCGCCGCTCGATCAAGATGGGCGTGTATCTGCACGATCGCCGCCTCATCCGCCTGCACCCGGCGCTCGACGACGAGCAGGTGCCGCGGCTCTTCGTCGAGCTGGTCGTGTTCCACGAGATGCTGCACCAGCACCTCCCGCCCACCGAGGGCGCGAGCGGCCGGCGCTGCGTGCACGGCCCCGAGTTCCGCGCCGCCGAGCGGAAGTTCCCCGGCTACGAACAGGCGCGCGCCTGGGAGAAGGCGCACCTGCATCTCCTCTTGCGCAGGTCGTGAGCGCCCGCGCCGTGGGAGCGTCCCGGGCCTGGCGCGCGGCGTGCGTTCTCCTCCCGGTCGCGTTCGCGATCGCCTGCGCGGCGCCGCAGAAGCCAGCGAACGGCCAGCCCGAGCTCAAGGCGATCGACTTCGCAGGCAACGCGTCGATCCCGACCACCGAGCTGCGCGGCAAGATCGCGAGCGAGCCCTCGGGCGGCTTGCTGAAGCCGCAGCTCCGCACCTACGACGAGGACCTCTTCAACGTCGACCTCGAGCGCGTGCTGCGCTGGTACCGGCAGAAGGGCTTCTACAAGATCAAGATCACCAACGTCGAAGAGACGCGCGATCTGAAGGGCGCGGTGACGCTCACCGTGCACCTCGAGGAGGGCCCGCACGCGAAGGTCGACAAGCTCACCATCGACGGCATCGAGGCGCTGGAGGGCAAGGCGCGCGACCGCCTCTACCGCAAACTGCCGCTGCACACGGGCGATCCGTTCGACGAGGACCTCTTCGAGGCCACCAAGCTCTCGCTCGAGGCGCTGCTCAAGGAGGGCGGCTACGCGGCCGCCGACGGCACCGGCGAGGTGCTCATCTCCGAGGACGGAGCGCGCGCCACGGTCTCGTTGCACAGCAAGGCCGGCAAGCGCTTCAAGATCGGGCGCATCAACGTCGAGGGAAATCGCGGCGTCAGCGCGGAGCTGATCAAGAAGGCCACGGGCCTGGAGAAGGACGAGTGGTTTGCCACCTCCAAGCTCGAGCTCGCGCAGCAGCGCGTGTACAACCTGGGCCCCTTCTCGGGCGTGCGCGTGAGCCTCGAGCCGCTCGGCGACAGCGACATCGCGGGCGTGCGCATCTCCGTGCGCGAGGCGCCGTTCCAGACGCTGCGCTACGGCCTCGGCCTGCAGATCGAGAACGCGCGCTGGGAGGTGCCGCGGCTGCGCGCGGAGTACACGCACCGAAACCTCTTCGGCGGCGCGCGGCGCCTGGAGCTCGCGAGCACGGCCGGATACGCGTTCACCCCTGGGCCGATCGATCCGCTCAAGACCGGCATCGTCACGCTCTCGTCCGCGCAGCTCACCTTCCCCGCGCTGCTGCCCAGCCTCGACCTCGTGACGCGCGGCGAGTTCTCGCGCGAGCTCCAATCCGGTTTCGACTACAACCAGATCGCGGGCCGGCTCGGCTTGTCGTGGCGCTGGGGGAGGCTGTCCGTCGCGCCCTCGATGAACTACGTGCGCACCTTCAACGCCACGCTCGATCTCGATCTCGGCACGCTCATCTCGTCGAACCCGAACCCCGCGGTGGGCCTGCTCGACAACTGCGTGCCCGCGTGCTCGCTCATCTATCCCGAGCTGCGCGTCGGCTGGGACGGGCGCAACAACGTGCTCGCGCCCACGCGCGGCCTCTACGTCGCCGCGGGCCTGCAGCGCACCTTCTTCGGCTCTTTCCGCTACTGGAAGTTCGAGCCCGAGGTGCGCTTCTACTACACGACCTCGCCCATCACCTGGGCCGTGCGCGGCTACTGGGGCGCGCTCTACGTGCTCAAAGGCGGCTCTCCGTCGAGCCCGTTCACGCAGCGCTTCTTCGGCGGCGGACAAGGCTGGCAGCGCGGCTACGGCGCGGGCCGGCAGGGACCGAAGGTCGGCGCGCAGTTGGACGCGAACGGCTACGCCACGGCGACGGTGCCCATCGGCGGAAACGGCGCGTTCCTCTTGAGCGGCGAGGCGCGCATCTCCACCGATGTCGTGCTCAAGAACAGCGGCGTCGTGCTCTTCCTCGACGCGAGCAGCGTGACGGCCGAAGCGGAGCTGCCCTTCAAGAGCGCCCTCGAGTACGCGCCCGGCCTCGGGCTCCGCTACAAGACGCCGTTCGGCCCGGTGCGCCTCGACATCGCGTACCTGCTCAACCCCATCGACGTGCTCGCCTCTTCGCCGAGCCCGAACACGCCCGCGACGCCCGCCGGCGCTGGCTGCGATCCCGCCGCGGGTCCGTGCGTGCATGAGCCGCGCATCAACTGGCACCTCACGCTCGGGGAGGCCTTCTGATGCCGGCCCCGCGCGCGCTCACCGTCGCAGGGAAGATCGCCCTGTGGGCCCTGGGGATCGCCGCGGGCGCGGCCGTGCTCGTCGCGGGTGGCGCGCTCCTGCTCCTGCGCACGGACTTCGTGGGCAAGCGGCTGGCGCAGGAGGTGACCAAGCAGGCGGCCGAGGCGATCGAGGGCAAGCTCTCGCTCTCGAACGTGCGCACGAGCGGCCTGCTCCAGGTGTGCGCCGAGGACGTGAAGCTCGACGATCCGCTGGGCCGGCCCGCGCTGCGCGCGAAGGAGGTGTGCGTCTCGATCGACGTCGGCGCGCTGGTGTCGAAGGCCGCGCACGTGCGCTCCCTGCGGCTGGTGGAGCCTCAGCTCGAGTGGACGGAGGTGCCTGGCAAGGAGCCGGGCACCAAGACGACCACGCTCCTGCTCGCGCTCGCCTCGAAGAGGCCGCCGAAGCCGAAGAGCGGTGGGCCGACGGCGTGGACCGTGCAGGCCGATGGGCTCGAGATCGAGCGCGGCAGGGTGCAGCTCAGGAAGTCGCCGGAGGCCGCGCCAGGGTTCGCGGTCGAGGAGTTGTCACTGAAGGACGGCGCAGCGCGCTGGGCCGCCACCAGCCTGGGCGCGAAGCTCGCGCTCTCGGGAGAGGTCACCGTGCCCGGCAAGCTCGCGGCGCTGGTCTCGATCGACGCGGGCCTCGATGGGGACCCCGCCACGGGCCGCGCGCTCCTGCGCGAGGTGCGGCTCAAGCTCGGCCAGAGCGGGCTCGTCGCTTCGGGCAGCTTCGATCTCGGCAAGAAGAGCGGCGCCATCAAGCTGCGCGAGATCCAGGTGGCGCCACGAGAGCTCGAGCTGCTCCTGCCCAAGCGCGCTGACGGCGCGCACGCGATCCCGCTCGCGAGCCTGCTCACGGGCGAGGCCGATCTCGACGCGAACGGCACCGAGGCCACGCTCGCGCTGCGGCTCGCGGGCGGCGGCGGCAAGCTCACGGGCGCGGCGAAGTCCACGCTGACCGCGCCCTACAAGTGGTCGCTGGACCTCGATGGCAAGGGCATCGATCCGCGGGCGCTGGTGTTCGGCGCGCCCAAGGGCCGCATCGCCTCGCGGCTGTCGGTGCAGGGCAAGGGCATCCCGCAGATCGACGAGGAGGGCGTGAACGGCGACGTGAAGCTGAAGCTCGTGGTGGGCCCGGCCAAGCTGGACGCGGTCGGGGCGATCGCGCTGGAGCTCGAGGGCTCGCTGCTCGGGCGCTACCTGATCGTGAAGACGCTCGACCTCGACGCGCTGGGCCTCAAGATCGACGGGCGCGGCGCCGCCTCGCGCGAGGAGCTCTCGCTGGATCTCGACATCGACGCGAGCGATCTGGCGCTGCTCGGACGCAACGTGGGCGTGCTCAGCGGCAAGGCGGCGCTGCGGCTCGACGGAGACGCGCACCTGACCACGCGGCTCACGGGCTCGGTGGACAAGCCCGACGCAGAGCTGAAGGTGCGCGGCAAGAAGGTGGCGTTCGGCTCGTCGCTGGAGGCGCAGGAGATGAACATCAGCGGCCTGCTCAAGGGCAAGCTCGAGCGGCCTCACGGCTCGTTGACGTTCGAGTCCCAGCATCTGTCGCTGGGCGGCATCGATCTGGGGAAGCCGCGCGTCGGGGTGCAGCTCGACTGGCCGACGGCCCACCTGCGCGTCGAGGCGGACGTGAAGAACAACGACGGCGAGGCCGCGCCAGGTCAGCTCCTCATCGTCGGCGACGCGACCTTGGACAAGCGGGGCGACGGTGTCCTGCTGTCGAACCTGTCCCTGACGTTGCCGGGCAACCGCTTCGAGCTGCGCAAGGCCGCCCACATCAAGTTCAGCCCGAAGGAGACGGAGCTGGAGCCGATCGAGCTGCACAGCGACCACGGCGACGTGGCGGTGGCGGCCGCGCTGCAGAAGCCCTACGGCAAGTTCCCGGGCCGCATCGACGCCGCGTTCACCCTGACGCAGTTCGATCTCGATCGCGTGCCCGACTTCGTGCTGCCACCGGATCTGGGCCTCAAGGGCATGGTGGACGCGCACCTCGGCGTCACCGGCGTGCCATCGTCACCCGACGTTGACGGTCAACTCACGTTGACGAATGTGGAGGCGGCCGGGGTGCGCGGCCTCTCTGGCAAGCTGCAGGCCGCGGTGCAGCGCGGGCGCCTGCGCGTGTCGGGCGAGGTCGCGGGGCCGTTCGGCGCCAAGGCGCAGCTCAAGGCGAGCTGGCCCGTGCTGCCCCTGGCGCAGACGCCGAAGGCCTCGCTGGACGCGACGCTGACGCTCGCCGGAGTGGATCTGGCGCAGGTGTCGTCGATGAAGAGGCCGAAGGACGACGAGAGGCCGCCGTCGATGAAGGGCACGGTCGCGGCGCAGCT
>JAFEBC010000712.1 GCA_018266095.1 Deltaproteobacteria bacterium | reverse complement strand
TGGCCGCCGGAAAGGTCTTCTTCGACGACATCCGCTCCGCGCAGACCGAGCTCGACACGCAGCTCATGGCCCGCGCCGAACGCGAGCGCGCCGAGAGCCGCGCCGAGCTGCGCAACGTGCAGGTCGCGACCTTCGTGACGGCCGCCCTGCTCTTCCTCTTCGGCGCCGTCTTCGTGCGCGCCATCCTGCAGCAGACCGTGCGGCCCCTGGCGACGCTGTCGCGGCTGGCGCAGAGCGGTGAGCCGTTCGCCCGGCCGTCGCAGGACATCCACATCCGCGAGATCGGGCTGCTCACGGACGCGCTGGTGACGCTGGACCGCGAGGCCCGGCTGCGCGCCCGGCTGGTGGAGACCGCGCACGCGGACGCCGTGGACCTGTCGGCCTTCGGTGAGCTCGTGCAGCAGCTCGCGGACGAGCAGGAGCTGTATGGCGTCCTCGGGCGCCGGCTCTCGGAGGTCGCGCACCCGGTGCGGCACAACATCCTGGTGCGCAACGCATCCAAGAACCGCCTGCGCATCGCCAGCTCGAGCGACCCGGTGCTGGACGAGCCCGAGCGCTTCCCCATCTTGAGCAAGCCGCTGGCGTGCCGCGCGGTGCGCTCCCTGCGGCCCATCGTGTCGTCGCCGGGCGCCATCTCCTGCTGCGACTGCCCGCTGGGCGTGCCGGACCAGGGCGCGTACGTGTGCTTCCCCATGCTCGCGGCGGGCGAGGTGGTCGGCGTGGTCAATCTGCAGCTCGAGACGCCGCTGGAGACCTCCGTGCAGCAGCGCTGCGGCGGCTACGTGAACCTCGCGGCCAGCGCGCTCAGCTCCATCTCGCACCTGGCGTCGGCCAAGGAGCGCACGCTGCGCGACGCCATGACGGGCGCGTACAACCGCGGCTTCTTGCAGGAGTACCTGCCCAAGCTCGTGGCGCAGTCGACGCGGCGCGGCTCGCCGTTCGCGCTGCTGATGTTCGACCTCGACCGCTTCAAGCGCCTGAACGACACCTACGGCCACCAGGTCGGCGATCAGGCGCTCGTGTCCTTCAGCTCTTGCCTGCATCAACAAGTCCGCAGCGGCGACGCGGTGGTCCGCTACGGCGGCGAGGAGTTCCTGGTGCTGCTCGCCGACACCGACACGCCGGGCGCCATGATCGTGGCCGAGCGCATCCGCGCCGCCGTCGAGCGCATCGTGGTCACCACCGCCAAGGAGACGCTGGGGCCCATCCTCCGCTGCAGCATCGGCGTCGCCTCCTGCCCGACGCACGCCCGCGACGATCGCTCGCTCATCGCCGCCGCCGACCGCGCGCTCTACCAGGCCAAGAACACGGGCCGGAACAAGGTCGTGCTCGCCGAGCTCTCCACGAGCGCCAACGAGACGCCCGCCCAAGGTCACAAGGTTTCCAGCACCACTGCCGATTCTGATGATGCAACCGCCGCGCTTCCTGCGGTGGCTTGAAGGGGAGAAGAGACTCATGGCCACTCACGAGAGAATCCTGATCGTCGACGATGACCCGTCCATGCGCCGCACGGTGGAGCGCTTGCTGCAGTCGGCGGGCTACGAGGTGCAGTCGATCGGCTCCGCCGAGGAGGCTCGCAAGAGCCTGCAGAGCTCGGTCTATGACGTGGTGGTGTCGGACCTGCTCTTGCCCGGCACGCGCGGGACGGAGCTGCTCCACTCCGTGCGCCAGAGCGGCAACTCGGTGCCCTTCATCATCATGACCGGCTCGCCGGACATGCACAGCGCGGTGCAGGCGGCCAACGACGGCGTCTCGCGCTACATCCTCAAGCCCTTCCGCGGCCAGGAGATGATCGACGCGGTGAAGGCGGCGGCGCGGCAGGGCAAGCGCGTCGACGAGGGCGCGGGCCGGGAGGTCAACTCCAACGCGACCCGCTTCGACGCCGCGCTGTCCAAGCTGTGGATGGCGTACCAGCCCATCGTGTCGGCGGTGAGCGGGAAGATCGAGGCCTACGAAGCGCTGGTGCGCACGGACGAGAAGTCGGTGCCGCATCCGGGCGTGCTCTTCGACCTCGCGGAGCGCTTGGGCCGCGTGTGCGATGTGGGCCGTTCGGTGCGTCAGCTCTCGCCGCAGAGCCTCGCCAACGGCGCGCCGGGCGCCCTGCTCTTCGTGAACCTGCACGCCGCGGAGCTGGCGGACGAGACCCTCTACGACCCGAACTCGCCGCTGGCGCAGATGTCCGACCGCGTGGTGCTGGAGCTGACCGAGCGCGCCACGCTGGGCGACCTGCGCGAGACGCGCGCGCAGCTCGAGCGGCTGCGGGCCCTGGGCTTTCGCATCGCGCTCGACGACCTGGGCGCGGGCTACGCGGGGCTGACCTCGCTCGCGGCGCTGGAGCCCGAGGTGGTGAAGCTGGACATGTCGCTCGTGCGCAACATCGACCAGAGCCCCGTGCAGCGGCGCCTCGTGGAGGCGATGGTGCTCGTGGCCCGCAGCGCGCGGATTCAGGTGGTGGCCGAGGGCATCGAGACGGCGGCCGAGCGCGACACGGTGCGCGACCTGGGCTGCGATTGGCTGCAGGGGTACCTGTTCGGGCGGCCGGTGAAGCTGTCGCCGCCCGCGGTGGCGGCGGTGCCGCAGATCGCGCCGGCGGCCTAGCAACGGGAGGGCGCTGGCCCTCACTGCCCCGCGCGGATCACCCGGACGCGCGCGGTCCCGTTGTCGACGACGTACAAGCTGCCCTTCCCGTCGCTCGCGATCGCGCTGGGTGACCAGAACTCGGCCACCCCGCCCGCGCCGTCCGCGAACCCGGCCGTGCCCGTGCCCGCGAGCGTGCGCACGAAGCCGGTCGCGTCGATCTCGCGGATGCGATGGTTGCCCGTGTCGGCGACGTACAAGACGCCGCCGGGGCCGACCGCGATCGCGCCTGGCGCCACGAACTCCGAGCAGCCCGCCGCGCCGCCCGCCCCGTCGTAGTAGCCGTACGTGGGCCCGCCTGCGACCGTGGTCACGAAGCCGGCCGGGTCGATCTTGCGGATGCGGTTGTTTCCCTGGTCGGCGACGTAGATGGCGCCCGAGGAATCGACCGCGAGCCCCGCCGGCCCTGCGAACTGCGCCCGGCTCACCGGCCCGTCTTGCGAGCCCTTGAAGCCGGTCCCCGCGACGGTGGTGACGGTGCCGCTCGGGTCGATCTTGCGGATGCGGTGGTTGTCGCGGTCGGCGACGAAGACGTCTCCGGACGCGTCGGTCGCGACGCCGTAGGGCCCGACGAATTGGGCCGGCCCGGTGCGGCCGCCGCTGCCGTCCGCGGAGCCGCTGGTGCCGTTGCCGGCGAGCGTGGTGACGTTGCCCTGCGCGTCGATCTTGCGGATGCGGAGGTTCACCGTGTCGGCGACGAAGACGTCCCCGTCGTGATCGACCGCGACGCCGAAGGGAAGGAAGAACTCCGCGGTGCCGTCTGCGCCGCCGGTGCCGTCCACGTCGCCGCGCTGCCCGTTGCCGGCGAGCGTGGTGACGTTGCCTTGCGGGTCGATCTTGCGCACGCGGTTGTTGCCGAAATCCCCGACGTAGACGTTGCCCGCGCTGTCGACCGTGACGCCGTTCGGGTCGAGGAACGACGCCGTGCCCGTGGGGCCGCCGGTGCCGTCCTGGAAGCCTCCGTGACCGTTCCCGGCGAGCGTGGAGACGACGACCGCTTGCGCCGACGGGAT
>JAFEBC010000711.1 GCA_018266095.1 Deltaproteobacteria bacterium | reverse complement strand
GAACATCTGCTGCAGGTCCTTGGCGATCTGCGCGACGGTGTCGATGTAGCCGGTGATGCCCGCGCGCTCGTGCGGGAAGCGCTCGATGAGCCGGTCCTTCAGGGCCTCCTTGCCCTTGGGGATCTTGAACTCGGGGTGGCCGTCGATCTGGATGCGGTCGAAGCCGTCCGGGTTCAGCTCGCAGAAGACGAGGTCGCCGCCCAGGCCCAGGCCCTCGTAGATCTGGCGCATCTTCCCCTCGGGGCCGAGCTCGCCGATGTAGTGCACGCCGGGCGAGAAGCGGTGGCCCTCGAGCGTGAAGGAGTGGCACCAGCCGCCGGGGACGTCGTGCTGCTCGAGGACCAGCGTCTTGTGGCCAGCCTGCGCGAGGGCGAGCGCCGCGGTGAGGCCGCCTGCGCCGGAGCCGATGATGATGGAGTCGAAGTCGGTCATGGGAGTCCTCGCGTGGAGTGTACGAGAGGCACCTTAGAACGATCGTTCTAAATATGCAACTCCTGTTGTGTCGGGCGATTGGCGGACGGTGGAGAGATGGGCGTTTGGCGCCAGGGCGGCGACTCACCGCAGAGGCGCTGAAACGCGGAGTTTGCAACCTCTGTGATCCTCTGCGCTTCGGCGCCTCTGCGGTGAATCGTGGCCCTTGGCACCGTGTGTCGGTGATTCACCGAACGGGTGAATCTTCTCCACGGCGAAGCGTCGCTCTCGCAGGACCTGCGCCTGCCATGCGAAACTCTCCCCCGATGCGTCCCTCGAATGGCCACATCCTCGTCGCCGATGACCAGCCTGCCGTGGTGGAGGCGGTGCGGCTCCTGCTCAAGGCCGAGGGCCTGACCCTGCGCGCGGCCTCGTCGCCGGCCGAGGTGGTCGCGGCGGTCGAGTCGGGCGAGGACATCGACGTGGCGCTGCTCGATCTGAACTACGCGCGCGACACGACCTCGGGCGCCGAGGGCCTCGATCTCATCGCCCGGCTGCAGACGCTGGACGCCACGCTGCCGGTGGTGGTGATGACGGCCTGGAGCTCGATCGAGACGGCCGTGGAGGCGATGCGGCGCGGGGCGCGAGACTTCGTGCAGAAGCCGTTCGACAACGCGCGGCTCCTGGCCACGCTGCGCACGCAGCTCGAATTGTCGCGGGCGGTGCGCAAGTCGCGGCGGCTCGAGGACGAGAACCGGCACCTGCACGAGGGCGGCGGGACCGCGCCGGAGCTCATCGCCAAGGCGCCCGCGATGCAGCCTGTGCTGGAGCTGCTCGATCGCGTGGGGCCGAGCGACGCCAACGTGCTGATCACGGGAGAGCACGGCACCGGCAAGGAGGTGGTGGCCGCGCGGCTGCACGCGCTCTCGCACCGGCGGGATCAGCCGCTCGTGTCCATCAACGCGGGCGGGCTGTCCGAGGGCGTGTTCGAGAGCGAGATGTTCGGCCACGTGAAGGGCGCGTTCACCGACGCCAAGGCCGACCGGCTGGGCTGCTTCGAGCTCGCGGATGGCGGCACGCTCTTCCTCGACGAGATCGCCAACATGCCGCCGGGGCAGCAGGCCAAGCTGTTGCGCGTGCTGGAGACGGGCGAGCTCAAGCGCGTGGGCGGCACGCGCGCGATCCGCGTGGACGTGCGCGTGCTCTCGGCCACCAACGCGGACCTGGGCGCGGAGGTGGAGACCAAGCGCTTCCGCGAGGACCTGCTGTACCGCCTGAACACGGTCGAGGTGCGGCTGCCGCCGCTGCGCGAGCGCAAGGAGGACGTGCCGCTGCTGGCGCAGCACTTCCTGGGGCGCATCGCGCGGCGCTACCGGCGCACCCTGAGCGGGTTCTCGCAGGCCGCGGTGCAGGCGATGCTGGAGTATCCGTGGCCCGGGAACGTGCGCGAGCTGGAGCACGCGGTGGAGCGCGCGGTGCTGCTCTGCCGCGGCGACACCATCGGGCCGGAGGACCTGCGCCTGCGCGCGCCCACGGGAGGCGGCACGGCGCAGCTCGATGGGCTGACGTTGGAGCAGGCCGAGAAGTGGTTCGTGGAGCGCACGCTGGCGCGCTTCGACGGCAACGTGAACAAGACCGCCGAGGTGCTCGGGCTCTCGCGCAGCGCGCTCTACCGCCGGCTGCAGAAGACCGACGAAGGCGAGCCCTAGCCGTGCCAGGGTCGAGGCGCTGACATGGCCCGCGCGCTCCATCGGCTCCACCACGACGCGCGCGTCCTGCTCTTGGCGTTGTTCATGGCGGTGCCGGGCGCGGCCATCGCGCTGCGGCTGGGGTGGATGCACCTGCCCTCACAGGCGCTGCGCTGGACGCTGACGGCGGCGGTGCTGGGCGCGCTCCTCATCGGGGGGCTGTTGTTGCGCGCGCAGATCGTGCGGCCCTTGCAGCTCTTGACCAACCTGCTCGCGGCGGTGCGCGAGGGCGACCTGTCGCTGCGCGTGGGCGAGGCGTCGCGCGAGGATCCGCTGGGGGCGGCGCTGCTCGAGGCGGGCGCGATCGCGGACACGCTGCGCGAGCAGCGGCTGGATTCGCTGGAGGCCGCGGGCCTCTTGGGCGCGGTGATGACCGAGATCGAGGTCGCGGTCTTCGCCTTCGACGGCGAGACGCCCGAGGCGCGGCTGCTCTTGGTGAACCGCGCGGGCACGCAGTTGTTGGGCAAGCCCGAGGAGCGCTTGAAGGGCTGCACCGCGCAGGAGCTGGGGCTCGCCGAGGCGCTCTCGTGTCAGGGGCCGCGCACGCTCACGCTCTCGCTGGGCGGCGCGGAGTCGGGCCGCTGGGAGGCGCGCACGCGGCCGTTCCGCCAAGGGGGGAAGCCGCACCGCGTGCTGGTCTTGTCGGACCTGCGAAGGGCGCTGCGTGAGGAGGAGCGGCAGGCCTGGCAGCGGCTCGTGCGCGTGCTGTCGCACGAGATCAACAACTCGCTCACGCCCATCCAGAGCATCTCGGCGAGCCTGCGCGCGATCGTGGACAAGTCGGCGGACGACACGCTGCCCGCGGATGACCGCGAGGATCTGCGCGCGGGCCTCTCGGTCATCGGCGGGCGCTCGGAGGCGGTGGCGCGCTTCATGGCCGCGTATGCCAAGCTGGCCCGGCTGCCGCAGCCGACGCGCAGGCCGCTCGAGCTCACGACCTGGGTGCGCCGCGTGGCCGCGCTGGAGCAGCGCGCGAGCGTGATCGTCGAGCCGGGGCCGCCGATGACCATCGAGGCCGACGGAGACCAGCTCGATCAGCTCCTCATCAACCTGGTCTCGAACGCGGTCGAGGCGTCGCTGCCCGCGAAGCTGCCGGTGCGCATCACCTGGAACGTGATCGACCGCGCGCTGGAGGTGCGCGTGCTGGACGCAGGGCCGGGGCTGCCGCCGAGCGCGAACCTGTTCGTGCCCTTCTTCACCACCAAGCAGGGCGGGTCGGGCATCGGGCTCGTGCTCTCGCGGCAGATCGCCGAGGCGCACGGGG
>JAFEBC010000710.1 GCA_018266095.1 Deltaproteobacteria bacterium | reverse complement strand
CTCCCGAACCGCTCGCGGCGCTCCTGCGCCAGCGCCACCCGGACGATGTCGCCCAAGGGTCCCGTGAGCTGCGACAGATCACGCTCCTCGCTCGGAGACACGCCCTGCAAGAGGTGCCAGCCGAACGCGCCCGCGCCATAGACCAGGGCCCGCGCGTCGTCGGCGGCGTGCTGGCCCGCGCGCACCTCCGGCGGCACGTAGCCCGGCGGCGGCGGCCCCTCGGCGAAGTCGGGAGGCGCGAGCGTCAGCCGGCCGAGCTCATCGACCAGCACGAGATCGGGCCGGAGCGGCCGCTGCTCCTTCTCGGCCGAGCGCGCCGCCGCGTTCAAGAGCGACGCCACCAGCGCCGGAGGCATGGGCGCCCCGACGCGTCGCGTGTGCTCGATGAACCCGAGGACCGATGCGCTCAAGGTGCCCTCCCTCGGGAGGCATCACAGGAGCAATGGCCTGAGCTGTCAATGTTTCCGCAGCGCCGAGGGGTGCCCTAGGGCGCCCGCGCCAGCAGCACGAGACCTTCGTCGAGCTGCATCCGCTTGCCCTCGGCCAGCCGGATGACGCGCTCGTACTCCTTGCGCACCCGGGCCGGGTACTGCTTCATCCGGTCGGTCAGCTCGCCATCGCGCAGGGCCAGGGCCACGCGCCGCGGCCCGGAGTTGTAGGCCATCAGCGCGGCCGTCCGGCTCTGGAACCGATGCTCCAAGTAGTGGAAATACCGAACCGCCAGGCGGACATCCGTCGCCGGGTCGTCGCCGGTCTCGAGCTCATGGGCGCCCACCTCGGGCTCGCGCGCCGCCATCCAGGCGAACGTCGACGGCTTGAGCTGCAAGAGGCCGCGGGCCCCGCGCGCCGAGCTGGCGGTGATGCGATAGTTGCTCTCCACGCCCACGAGCGCCAGGAGGAAGAACGGGTCGTACCCGTTGCGCCGCGCCTCGGACATCAGGGCGTCCGCGACCTTCGTGCGCGTCTCGGCCGGGACCGACGGGCCCAGCCGACCGAGCAGCGCCTCCAGCTTGTCTTCGTCGGGCAGGACCTTCGTCGGCTCGTGCTTGAGCGGCTGGTCCGGGTGCGGCACCGCCCTCGGGAGCAGCCAGAGATCGGCGGCTGCTCCTGCGAGGCAGAGGGCTCCGGCGAGGAGCGCGATGGTCCGCAGCTTGATCAAGGCGAACGTTTCTCCTTCTCGGCCTTGGCGAGCTTCTGCTCCAGGGCCGTGAGACGTTCGGCTAGATCGCGCAAAGCCGCCCGGGTGGGCATCCGCGCCTTGTCCATTGCCTTCCCGACCGCGGCCTCGACCTGGCCTTGGAGCTCCTTGCGGTGCTCGGTCAGCTTGGCGGCGACATCAGAGGCGAGCTTCTTGGCCTGCTCGGGGGACAATGGAGCGGCCTGGGCCTTGGCAGACAGCCGGGCCACGAGCCCCTCGGCGTGCTGCTCAACCGAGCTGGCGGCCGTGACCGCCTTGCTCCACGACTCCTGTAGCACTGTACGAAGATCGTCCACCCGGATACCCCTGTCGTTCACTCGGCCTGAAGGCCCTGCGGCGGGCCCGTACGGATCGAAACTAACAGGCTGTGGATAGGTGCCGCAAGATCCGCGTGCCTACATTTGCCTACAATCCAACAGATCGCCTGGGCGACGACTCACCGCAGAGGCGCCGAACCGCGGAAAGGAGACTCTGGTCCCTTCAGCGATTCTGCGTCTCTGCGTTGAACGATCGGGGAAATCTCCCGGTCTGCAGGCCTAGTTCACCGAGGTGTCGGGCTGCGCCACGTCAGTCGCCGCCATCTTCTCGGCGTCCGACTTCGGGGCGGTCTCGGCGGGCGCGGTGCCCTCCGCGGCGGTGCCGGCGGCCTTGGCCAGGTCCTGGATCTTCTGGCCGAACTTCACCAGCTCGGCGCCGAGGTTGAACACCTGGTCGCGGGTCGAGACCTGGGCGTGGGCGAGGAACTGCTTGGCCTCGGCCTGCGCGCGGTCGCCGACGAGCTCGACGAGCTTCTTCGCCTCGGACTCGATCTCCTTGGCGCGCTCCTGGGCCTTCTTCTGCGCCTCGGCGATGGTCTGCGAGATCCGGGCCTGGAACTGATTGACCTGCTCTTGGGCGAACATGGTGAACTCCTTGAGATGATGCGACGGAGGACGTTGTTCCGTCGGTGCCCCACAAAATAATGCAGCGCGTTAGGGTGTCAAGCGACACCCGGAGGATCCAGGTGCGGATGCCCCGTCCCAGGGGACCCGGCCTCGTGAGCCAAGTCCTTGAGACTCTTGAGTAACGTGCGAGGGAGCCGCTTGATTTCAGCGGGCAGGGATTTTCCGCGCGGCGGCATTCGCGAGGGCTTCCGCGGGCTTGGTGACAACCGCGCAACATCGACCTTTGGGTTCCTGGCGGCCCCGCCGCGCGTGAAGTAGGATCGAACGCCAAGGGGACGGTCCAAACGCGGGCCGGCCGTGCATCCATGGAACCCTCAGCTCTTCCGCTGTCGACTGTGCCGCCCTCGCCGGCCAGCCAGCCGCCGCCGGCGCCGCTCTCGGCCTCGCTCTCCGTCGTGCCCGCGCAGGAGCTTCCCGCGGGGACGACGCACGGCTCCGACGCGCGCCTCTTCATCAACCGCGAGCTGTCCTGGCTGTCCTTCAATGAGCGCGTGCTCGAGGAAGCCTGCGACCCGGCGGTGCCGCCGCTGGAGCGGTTCAAGTTCCTGAGCATCTGCTGCTCGAACCTGGACGAGTTCTTCATGATCCGCGTGGCGGGTCTCAAGCAGCAGATCGCGGGGCACATCGAGGAGTCGGGGCCGGACGCGATGAGCCCGTCGGAGCAGCTCCAGCACATCGCCACCCGCACGCACGAGATGGTGGCGCGGCTGTATCGGGCGTTGGGCAAGGAGATCCTGCCGGTCATCGAGAAGGCCGGCGTGCGCCTGATGACGGGCACCAAGCTGACGCAGGAGCAGGAGAAGTTCGCGGCGGACTACTTCGCGCGCGAGGTCTTCCCGGTGCTGACGCCCATCGCCATCGACCCGGGGCACCCGTTTCCGCACCTGCGGCACAAGTCGCTGAACGTGGCCGTGCGCTTCGCGGGGAACACCACGCGGCTGCGCTCGGGCGTGGTGCCGGTGCCGGCGGTGCTGCCGCGGCTCGTGGAGATCCCGGACGACAAGGGGAAGAAGAGCTATCTGCTCCTCGAGGACCTGATCGCGAAGTTCGTGACGCAGCTCTTCCCGGGGATGCCCATCTCGGGGTGCCATGCGTTCCGCGTGACGCGCAACTGGGACCTCTCCATCGACGAGGAGGAGGGCGAGGACCTGCTCGTCACCATCGAGCGCGAGGTGCGGCGGCGCGACCGCGGCGGCGCGGTGCGGCTGGAGATCAGCGCGTCGGCGGACGGGTCGGTGAGCGAGTTCCTGGTGCGCGCGCTCAAGCTGGGCCAGGCGGACGTGTACAAGATCGAGGGGCCGCTCAACATCCCGGACCTGTTGCCGCTGTTGGGCAAGCTCGATCAGAAGGAGCTGCACGACGAGCCGTTCACGCCCATCGTGCCGCCGGCGCTGGCGGAGGCGGACCGCGAGGTGTTCCGCCTCATCCGCGAGCGCGACTATCTCTTGCACCATCCGTACGAGTCGTTCGAGCCGGTGGTGAACTTCATCGAGAGCGCGGCGGACGATCCTCAAGTCTTGGCGATCAAGATGACGCTGTACCGCACGGGCAAGGATTCGCCGATCGTGCGCGCGCTGCAGCGGGCGGCCGAGAACGGCAAGCAGGTGACGGCGCTGGTCGAGCTGAAGGCGCGCATGGACGAGGAGGCGAACATCCTCTGGGCGCGCGCGCTGGAGCAGAGCGGCGTGCACGTGGTGTACGGCCTGATTGGGTACAAGACGCACTGCAAGGTGGCGCTGGTGGTGCGGCGCGAGGCGGGCGGCCTGCGGCGGTATGCGCACCTGGGCACGGGCAACTACAACCCGGGCACGTCGCGCCTGTACACGGATCTCTCGCTGTTCACGGCCAAGGACGACTTCTGCGCCGACGCGACGGCGGTGTTCAATCTGCTCACAGGCTACTCGCAGCCGGCGCAGTGGAAGAAGCTGAAAGTGGCGCCGATGGCGATGAAGCCGGCGCTGATGGAGCTCATCGAGCGCGCGACGCAGCTCGCGATGAAGGACGGCAAGGGGCGCATCGTCGCGAAGATGAACGCGCTGTCGGATCCGGACGTGATCCGCGCGCTGTACCGGGCGAGCCAGGCGGGCGTGCAGATCGACCTGGTGGTGCGCGGCATCTGCTGCTTGAAGCCGGGCGTGCCGGGGATCAGCGAGCGCATCCGGGTGACGTCGATCATCGACCGGTTCCTCGAGCACTCGCGCGTGTGGTTCTTCGAAGCGGGCGGCAAGCGCGAGGTGTTCCTGGCGTCGTCGGATTGGATGAACCGGAACTTCATCAAGCGGGTGGAGATCGCGTTCCCGATCGAGGACGCGCAGCTCAAGGAGCGCATCCTGGACGAGATCCTGGCCACCGTGCTGGGCGACAACGTGAAGTCGCGGCAGCTCAAGGCCGACGGGAGCTACGAGCGCGTGACCGCGGCGCCGGGGAGCCTGCCGGTGCGCAGCCAGGAGCGGTTCATGAACCTGGCGCGCAGGGTGGCCGCGATGCCGGACCCGCAGCCGGCGGCGCCGCCGCACGAGATCTTCCCGGCGGGGCACAAGCGGGGGAGCGGGCAGCGGAAGAAGAAGAGGATGCAGCAGACGCAGAGCTGACGGCTGTGCATTGGCCGCAGGGCGCGCCACCGAGAACGCTCAATTGTGCGTCGCGAACGAATACGTATCTGTGACGCGATAGAGCGTGCCCGAGGTCGCGCCCGGCACGGGATAGATGCCAGGGAAGACGGCGGTGAGGCAGCGCTCGAGCTGCTCGTCGGAGGTGTTGGCGTCCTGGATCTCGGCCCGGACGATGCGGAGCGCGCCCTCTTCACCGCGGATGTCGAAGGTGAGCTTGCCGTCGACGGATTCGATGCCGGGGGGCGCGACCCAATTGTGCAGGCACGCGAGGGTGCGCAGGCGATGGTCGGGATTGTTGGCGAGGCCGATCTGG
>JAFEBC010000070.1 GCA_018266095.1 Deltaproteobacteria bacterium | reverse complement strand
CTTCTTGGGCCTCGTGCTCTACGGCGAGAAGCGGCTCGGCAAGAAGGCGCACCTCGCGTCCACCATCGCGCTCTGGCTCGGCTCGTGGCTCTCCGGCTACTTCATCGTCGCCACCAACGCCTTCATGCAGCACCCGGTCGGCTACACCGTGGTCGACGGGCGGCTGCAGCTCTCGGACCTGGGCGCGTTCCTCCTGAACCCGTGGGCGCTCGCGGCCTACGCGCACACCATGTCGGGCGCGGTGGTGACCGGCGCGTTCTTCATGACCGCCATCGGCGCCTTCTGGACGCTCGCGGGCCTGCACGCGGAGCACGCGAGGCTCGCGCTGCGCACCGGCGTCAGCGTGGGCCTCATCGCTTGCTGCACGCAGCTCTTCCCCACCGCGGACCTGCAGGGGAAGCTCGTCGCGCAGCACCAGCCCGTCGCGCTCGCGGCCATGGAGGGCGTGTTCGAGAGCAAGCAGCACGCGGGCGTCGCGCTCATCGGCCAGCCCAACCTCGCCGCGGGCCGCCTCGACAATCCCATCGAGGTGCCCTACGTGCTCAGCTTCCTCGCGTATGGCTCGTTCGGCAGCACCGTGCGCGGGCTCAATGAGTTCTCCGCCGACGTGCGGCCCGACAACATCGAATTGCTCTACTACGCGTACCACGTGATGGCGGGCCTCGGGACGCTGTTCATCGCGCTGATGGCGCTGGGCCTGCTGCAGCTCGTGCGCAAGAAGCTCGACACCACGCGGCCGCTCTTGTGGGCGCTGATGTTGTCGCTGCCGTTCCCCTACATCGCCAACACCGCGGGCTGGATGACGGCCGAGCTGGGCCGCCAACCCTGGCTCGTGTACGGCCTCTTCCGCACCGAGCACGGCACCTCGCCGCACGTCGGCGCGGGCGACACGCTCTTCTCGCTCGTGGGCTTCGCCGGGATCTACTTCGTGGTCGGCGTGCTCTTCCTGGTGCTGGTCGGCCGCGAGATCGCGCACGGGCCCGGCGCGCACGGCCACGACGCGCACGGCCACGACGCGCACGCGCCCGAGGGTCCCACGCCTGCGCCTGCGGCCGCGGGAGGCCACTGATGGAGACGTTCTGGTTCTTCGCCACTGCGTGCATGCTGGCGGCCTACGTCGTGCTCGACGGCTTCGACCTCGGCGCCGGCGCGCTGCACCTCTTCCTCGCGCGCACCGACCAGGAGCGCCGCGCCATCTACGCCAGCATCGGCCCCGTCTGGGACGGCAACGAGGTGTGGCTCCTCGCCGGCGGGGGCACGCTCTTCTTCGCCTTCCCGCAGGCGTACGCGGCCGGCTTCTCCGGCTTCTATCTGCCGCTCATGCTCGTGCTCTGGCTGCTCGCGGGCCGCGCGCTCTCGATCGAGCTGCGCTCGCACCTGCCCTACAAGCTGTGGCACGCCTTCTGGGACGCGGCCTTCTGCCTCTCGTCGGCGCTCTTGTGCGTCGTGCTCGGCGCCGCCCTCGGCAACGTCATCCGCGGCGTGCCGCTCACCAGCGACGGCTGGTTTCACGTGGCCTTGTTCACCGACTTCCGCCTCGGCGCGTACCCGGGCGTGCTCGACTGGTACACGGTGCTCATCGGCGTCTTCGCGCTCCTCGCCCTGAGCGCGCACGGCGCCCTGTGGATCTCGCTCAAGACCGAGGGCGATCTGCAGGCCCGCGCCAAGGCATTCCTGCGCCGCGCCTGGCCCGCGGTGGGCGCGCTCGGGATCGTGGCCATCGTCGCCACGCAACAGGTGCAGCCGACGATCTACTCGAACCTCCTCGCGCGCCCGCTCGCGTGGCCGCTGGTGCTCATCGCCGCGCTCGGCTTCGGCGCGTGTCTGCGGCGCGTGCTGCGCACCTCGAACAACCCGACCTCCGAGCTCATCGCCTTCTGCGGCTCGGCGGCGTTCCTCACGGGCACGCTCGCGGCCAGCGCGGCCGGGCTCTTCCCCGTCCTCTTGCGCTCGACCGTCGACCCCGTGTTCTCGATCACGGCGCACTCGGCGGCCACGGCGCAGCACGGTCAGCGCGTGGGCCTCGCGTGGTGGCTCGTCGGCCTCCCCATCGCCATCGCCTACGCGGTGATCATGTACCGCTCGACGCGCGGCAAGGTGTCCGTCCCCGAGCGCGGACACTAGAGGCCGCTCACGAAGCGCTGCGCGCGGCGCGACCCAAGCGGCTGGCTCTGCGCCCTCACACCAGCTTGGTGGCGATCTCGATCTGACTGTGGAGCGTGCGATGCACCGGGCACTTGTTGGCGATGTCCAGGAGCCGCTGCCGCTGCTCGTCGCTGAGCGGGCCCTTGAGCTCGAGGTCGCGCTCGATGTGATCCACGCGCGCGCCGTCGGCCCCGTCGACCTTCTTGTGCGAGAGCGACACGTGCAGGCCCTCGAGCGGCCAGCCCTTGTGCCTGGCGTACAACGTCACCGTGATCGACGTGCACGCGCCCAGCGCCGAGATCAAGAGCTCGTACGGGCTCGGCCCCGTGTCCATCCCGCCCGCGGCCTGCGGCTCGTCGGCGT
>JAFEBC010000709.1 GCA_018266095.1 Deltaproteobacteria bacterium | reverse complement strand
CCCTGCTCGTCGCGATCTTCGTCACCGAGCACTTCTTGCGCTACCCCGACGGCGGCTGGGACGCGCGCGCCATCTGGAACCACCACGCGCGCCTCTTGGCCCGCGTGCCGCATCGGCTCGATCTCGTGTTCGCGCCGGAGCACAACCACGCGGACTATCCGCTGCTCCTTCCGGGGCTGGTGGCGCACCTGTGGCTCGCGTCGGGCAACGAGACGCCGCTGGTGCCGGCGCTGGTGGCCGCGGCCTTCGCGCTCCTGGGGACGCTGGCGCTGCTCTCCAGCGTGCACACGCTCAGCGCCCGTTGGTTCGAGCGCGACGCACTTCCGCCCTCGGTGCGCGCGGCCTCGGTGGCGCTGCTGCTCTGGGGCACGCCGATCTTCCTCACGCAGACGTGGATCCAGTGCGCAGACCTGCCGCTGGCCATGCTCACGCTGCTCGCGATCGCGCTCGTGTTGCGGGGCTCGATCGCCGCCGCCGGCCTCGCCGCGGGCCTGGGCGCGCTGACCAAGAACGACGGCGCCCTCTGGCTCGCCGCGCTGGCGCTGGTGCTCCTCTCCACGCAGCGCACGTCGCTCCCGCGGTTCATGCGCGGCGCGCTCGCGCCGATCGCTGCGCTCGCGCACCTCAAGCTGCGCCTCGCGCCCGAGAACGACCTCGCGCAGAACGCGCGCGGCGAGGTGCTGGTGCGCCTGGTGACGCTGTCGCGCTGGTGGGACGCGGTGAAGGGCCTCGTGCGCGAGGTGTGGCACGTGGAGGCGTTCGGGATCTCGCTGATGGCGGCGCTCGCCATCTCGGTCCTGCTCGCGCGCGGCCTGCGCACCGAGCCGGCGATCGCGCGGCTGCCGCGGAAGTTCCTCACGCCGGCGCTGCTGGCGATCCTGGTGGTCTACGTGGTGGGTGCGCCAGACGTGGACCACATGGCGCGCAACTCGGCGGACCGCTTGCTGTTCCAGCTCTGGCCGACGGCGCTGCTCGCGCTCGCGCTGGGGACGCGGCTGCGGCTGCGAGCCGACGTGGCTTGAGTCCGGGCCGCCATCGGGGCTGCCAGCCGCCCGCGCGGGGCCATTCCTCAGGGCTGCCCGTCGTCGTGCACGAGGAACACCGCATACCGGCCCCACGGGCTTCCCGGCGGGCGATAGAACGCGACCCGGAGCGCGTACGACAGAGCCTGCGCGCGGAAGAACTCATCGGGGAACTCGAGGTCGTCGATCTGCGGCGCCTCGAGGCAGAAGCCGTGCACCCCGCGCTGCGACTGCTCGCTGGCGCGCTCCAGCAGCGCGTTGAGCGAATCGATGGGCGACTCCCGCTGGTTCACGAGCAGGTCGACCGCGCTGTCCAGCTCCGCGTTCAGATAGGGCGCGATGCGAACTGGCGGCAGCTCCTTGCGCTGGCGCAGGAGGGCGAGGCGCTGCGCGGTGTCGCGGTCGAGCGCCTCCGAGCGGCGGTCCTCATGGAGCCGGTACGCAGCGATGATCGCCGCCACCGAGGTGTGATCGGGCCCGGCGGTGATGCCCATGGCGATGCGAGAGACGCCGGGATCGAGCAGCGATTCGCGCGTGGTGGGACGCGCCATCGCCTGTGCGAGGAGGGCCGCCCCGCTCCCGCCGCGTCCGAGCAGGATGCCTTCGTTGAGCGTGGCGATCTCGATGGGCTGCGGATCGGTGAGCTCCCACCCCGCGACCAGTCCCAGCGCGATGCGCTCGGCCAGCTCAGGACGCGCGCTCCCGAACCGCGACGCGAAGGAGTGCGGGGCGAGCTTGTCGGCCAGCGCCGACTGTGCGGGCGCCAGCACGACCGGGGGCAGCTTGGCCGCCGCGCGGACCTGGTTGAGCGCGACGACGAACGCCGGGGCGATGGAGAGGCCCGCGGGCACGTTGGCCGGGGGCGCGGCCTGCACGAAGCGCCCTTCGGCAGCGCCCGCCGGGAACAAGAGGAGCTGCAGCACGATCTCGACCAGCACGCTGCGCGGACGCTTGGCGTAGACCTCGACCCAGGTGGCGCCATCGGCGCGGTCGGTCGGACACAGGAGCGAGAACTTGGGCGGCTTGACGGTCGGGTCCGGCGTGCACGCCATCACGCCCGCGGCGCCCAGATTGGCCACGCCCGCGATCAGGTCCGCCGGCTGGTTGAGCTCGCACGCGACCTCGACGTCCGGCTGCGCGGGCACCATCGGCATTGGGTTCAGGCGCGCCGGCTGTGGCGCGGTCACCACCACGAGCGCGATGTCCTTCCCTGCGCGCGTGAACGCGCCGCCCACCAGCATGTGATCGCCGAACAGCATCGCGTCCCAGCCGGGCGCGAGCAGCTTGCTGAACTGCTCGACCAGCTTCTCCTCGCTCAGGCGAGGATCCGCCGTCGCCGCCTGCACGCTGGTGTTGACGCTGACCCCCGGATAGCCGCAGCGCGCCTGGATGAAGCGCCGCAGGTCATCGGCCGGCAGGCCCTTCTTGACGAGGAAGAACTTGCCGAACTCCCGCGCCATGCACTGCGCCGCCTCCGACAAATGGTGGCTGCGCTTCTGCGCCTCGAGGGCCACGAGCGACTCGAAGGGCCCGCTCGCGTTGTGAGGGCGATCGTCGACGCGATCGGGCAGCGGCCCAGCGAGCTTCCACTCGGTGACGTTCACGCCCGGATCAGCCGGGAGCCCCTGCGGCGCAGGCTGCGCCGCCATCGCGTTCACCTCTTCGCGCGAGGGAAACAGCGTCTGCGGCTCGACCGGATGGCGCTGCCGCGGCTGCACCTGCAACGGAGTGGGCGCCTTGGGCGCGGTCGCGCAGGCGAGCGCCAGCGCGACGAGCGACACGAACACGATTCTCATTGTGGAGATCCCCCGAGCTCGACACGTCCTCCTGCGACTCTAGCGCGCTTCGGACGTCAGTACTCCGCCTTCTTCTCCGTGTGCTCCTTGCCATCGAAGCGGATCATCACGCCCTTCCCCTCCAGCCGCGTGAGGATCGCCACCGGCCGCCGCCACATCGCCTGCAGGTTCGCGAGCGTGTCCTTCGCGTAGTCCCCGCGCAGATCCACGCCCTCGTGCCGGTGCTTCAAGAGCAGCTCACCGCGGTTGTCCCAGTTGCCGTCGATGACCTCGATGACGGGCTGCCCGAAGTTGGTCAACTGCTGCAGCAGCTTGCGCTTCACCTTCTGGAACTCGCGCGTGAGGATCTCCCAGCGGTTGCCCTTCTCGTTGAAGTTGTAGACGAAGAGCTTCTGCTGCAGCGCGAACTCCGGCGTGAGGAACTCGTCGATGAAGGTGATGTCGTTGTAGTGCTTGCGCACCTCGAACATCTTCTGCCGCCCGAGCATGAGCTTCTTGTCCCACGCCCGCCGCGCGCGCAGGTCGTCGCACTCGTCCCATTCTTTACCGAATTGCCCCTTGTTCCAGCGGTCCTCGATGTGCCGCCAGAGCTCGATGCCGAGCTTGTAGGGATTGATCGAGCCGGGCCGCGTGCCCATGGTGCCGGAGTGGTGGTCGGCGTAGTCGATGATCTCGTCGTCGCGCAGGGCCTTCTGGGTCATGATGGTCGAATGCCAAAATGACGCCCATCCTTCGTTTGCGACCTTCGTCTGCCCCTGCGGCGCAAAGTAATACGCCTCATCCCTGAGTATCGACAGCACGTCCGCTTCCCACACCTCCAGCGGCGCATGATCGATGAGGAACGCCAGCACATCCCGCTCCGGGTGCTCCGGGAACTTCCGGCTCTGCACCTTCTCGTCCTCGACCTTCTTGCGCTGCTGGTCGAGGAACTCCTGCGGGTTGATGAAGCGGCTCATGTACTCGCGCTCGTTCTTGAGGCCACGCACCTCCTGCGCCTCGGCCGGCGAGTTCGGGTCGCGCTTCTCCCTCTTGGCGAAGTGCGGCGCGTGCTGGTCGATCAGGTTCTCCAGCGACAGCGCGCGGTCGATGAACGTCTCGACCGGCTCGATGCCCACCTTGTCGATGATGCGACGCACGCGCGTGGCGTGGTTCGCCATCTCGTCCATCATCTTGCGGTTGGTGTGCGCGAAGCTGAAGTTGTGCTTGAAGAAGTCGACGTGCCCGAACACGTGGGCCATGACCAGCTTCTGGTCCACGTCCATGTTCGATT